>NZ_AUFX01000006.1:0-300000 GCF_000426725.1 Sporocytophaga myxococcoides DSM 11118
GAAGCACCATTGCAAAGTGCATCGGTATGGGTTTCAGAAGTTGAAAGAACGGTTGGCTGTCCTATTACAACTGAAATAGTGGAAGAACATCCATTTGCATCTGTTACTGTGTAAGAGTGCGTTCCAGCTGCAAGGCCAGTAAATGTTCCTGTTCCTGTGTAAGGAGCTGTTCCACCTGTTGCAGAGATGATTGCTGTTCCTGTTAAAGCTCCATTACAAAGTGCATCGGTATGAGTTTCTGAAGCAGTTAATATAGTTGGCTCTCCTATTACAACTGATATAGTGGAAGAACATCCGTTTGCATCTGTTACTGTATAAGAATGCGTTCCAGCGGCAAGACCAGTGAAAGTTCCGGTTCCTGTGTATGGAGCTGTTCCGCCTGTTGCAACGATGGTTGCTGTTCCTGTTGAAGCTCCATTACAAAGTGCATCAGTATGAGTTTCACTTGCAGCTAAAGTAGCAGGCTGTCCAATTACAACTGATATAGTGGAAGAACATCCGTTTGCATCGGTTACTGTGTAAGAATGCGTTCCAGCTGCAAGACCTGTAAAAGTTCCGGTTCCTGTGTATGGAGCTGTTCCGCCTGTTGCAGAAATGCTAGCAGTACCTGTCGAAGCACCATTGCAAAGTGCATCGGTATGAGTTTCTGAAGCTGAAAGAACTGTTGGCTGAGAAATCGTCTGACTTGTAAGTGCTACAACACAATTGTTGGCATCTCTTATATTTAATGGATAAGAGCCCGCTGCAAGACCTGTAAAAGTTCCACTTGCCTGATAAGTTCCTCCGTTAATAGAATATTGATAAGGTGAAACTCCTCCTGAAGCGGATGAAATAGTAATTACTCCAGTTGAAGTTCCATTACAAGTTACATCTGTTTTACTCACCGTTGCTGATAAAACAACTGGTTCTGTAATTATTTTACCAGGAAGTGCTACAACACAGTTATTTGCATCTTTGATATTTAAAGTATAAGTTCCTGCTACAAGGTTAGAGAAGTTCCCACCAGACTGATATGTTCCTCCATTTATAGAATATTGATATGGTGATACACCGCCAGTAGGAGAGGAAATTGTTATAGTTCCATTATTACCTCCATAACAACTTACATTAGTAGAGGATGCAGTTCCATTTAATAAAGATGGTTCAGTTAAAGTTAGTGAATTATTAATAACAAATCCACCACAAGAAATATTAATGGCGTCTCTTAACTGGACGTTATAAATCCCTGGAGATAGGGATGTAAAACTTGAAGAACTTTGCCATGATACTCCACCATTTATGGTATATTGGTAACTACCACTTCCACCAGATGGAGTATTTATTGTTATTACTCCGTTATTATTACCATTGCATGTTATATTGGTAAAACTAACTGACCCATTAAGCGGGCCTGGCTGAGTAATAGAAACACCTGGAAGGTAAACAGGACAGCCTGGTGCAGACGGGTCTCTCATTCGAATAAAATAGCTGCCAGATGTTAAGCCGTTAAAGACAGTAGCCGTCTGCCACGTTAATCCATTGTTAATTGAATACTGATAATTACCGCTTATTCCACCTGAAGGCGATGTAATGGTAATCGATCCATCGGATCCTCCGTTACATGTAACATTTGTTTTTGTAAGAGTAGCATTTAATGGACCTGCTTCAATAATGGTTTGACTGGCGAGTGCCACAACACAACTATTTGCATCTTTGATATTTGTTGTATAACTCCCTGGTCCCAAGCCAGTAAAACTTCCACTCGACTGATAAGTTCCTCCGTTGATTGAATATTGATAAGGTGAAACTCCTCCTGCAGCTGATGTAATGGATATCGCTCCGGTTGAAACTCCATTACAAATTACATTTATTTTGCTTACTGTTGCCGATAAAACCACTGGCTGAGTAATTGTCTTACTTGCAAGAGCTACAACACAATTGTTCGCATCTCTTATATTTAATGTATAGGTGCCTGCTGTTATACCACTAAAGTTTCCGCTTGATTGATACGCCCCTCCATTTATAGAGTACTGATATGGTGATACACCACCGGTAGGAACCGCAAAGATTATAGTTCCATTATTCTCTCCGTAACAACTTACATTGGTAGAGGATGCGGTTCCATTTACTAAAGATGGTTGTGTTAAAGTCAATGAATTATTAACAACAAATACACCACAAGAAATATTATTAGCATCCCTTAACTGGACACTATAAGTTCCAGGAGAAAGGGATGTAAAACTTGAAGAGCTTTGCCATGATATTCCTCCATTTATGGTGTATTGATAACTACCACTTCCACCTGTTGGAGAAGTAATTGTTATAATTCCATCATTTTTACCATTACATGTGATATTGGTAAAAATAACTGATCCATTAAGTGGACCTGGTTGACTAATTGACACACCTGGCAAATAGATAGGGCAGCTTGCTGCAGACGGATCTCTCATTCGGACAAAATAACTTCCTATTGCTAAGCCGGTAAATACGGTGCCTGTTTGCCATGTTGCACCGTTATTAATCGAGTACTGATAATTACCGCTTATTCCTCCTGAAGGTGATGTGATGGTGATTGAGCCGTTGGATCCTCCATTACATGTAATATCTGTTTTGGTAAGAGTGGCACTCAATGGTCCTGCTTCTATAATTGTTTGACTGGCAAGTGCTACAACACAATTATTTGCATCTCTGATACTTGTTGTATAATTTCCTGGTCCCAGGCCAGTAAAGCTTCCAGTCGACTGATAAGCTCCTCCATTGATTGAATATTGATAAGGTGAAACTCCTCCTGAAGGGGATGTGATGGATATTGCTCCGCTTGAAGCTCCATTACACAAAACATTTGTTTTACTCACCGTCGCCGATAAAACCGCTGGCTGAGTAATTGTCTGACTTGGAAGCGCTAAAACACAATTATTGGCATCTCTTATATTTAATGTATAAGTACCAGCTGCAAGTCCAGTAAAACTTCCGCTTGTCTGATAAGCTCCCCCATTGATTGAATACTCATAAGGCGTAACTCCTCCAGTAGGAGAAATGCCGATTGATCCGGTTAATGCTCCATTACATAAAACATTTGTTTTACTAACTGTTGCAGTCAGTTGAGATGGTTGAGTAATAACAACAGCAGAGTTTAAAGTTCTAATACAATTTACAGGAGATGAAGGACCTGAAAGGACATCTAATTTCCATTGCTGATTAGAATTCCCATGATAGAAATATTGTATGAGCAAAACACCATTAGCTGTGCTAGCCCCTGTAATATCAAAGGCTTTTCCGCTATGTTTTGCTACTATTTTTATATAACCGTTATTATCAAAAGATATAAACCATTTTTGATAATCTGCATTTGTCCATGTTTGTTGTTCGATAGTCGCAACATCAGCCATAGAACCTCCCTCAACACCTAAAGCCAAATTACTGTGTTTTGCCAAAAACCTATAGTAACCCGGCTCTACTTCTTCAATGACAAATTGCTGATTAAGAGCACCAGTATAATCCCACTGCTGAAGATCTGCTCCGCTGGCCATAGAACTCCCTGCAACATTCAATGATTTACCACTGTTTCTTGCGGTAATTTTATAGGTGCTTCCGCTTATAATTATAGCATCTCTGATTTGAACATTATATGTTCCCGGAGCAAGGCCAGTAAAAGTAGGGCTTGATACCCAATTGGCTCCTCCGTCTATGCTATAGTTATAGCTTCCTGTTCCTCCAGATGGAGAGGAAATTGTAATGGTTCCATCATTTGCATTGTAACAACGTACGTTTGTAGCTGTAACAGTACCATTTAAAATTGGAGGCTGAGTTATAGTTAAAGAACTATTGATGGATACAGAACAGGTTGTTGCTGCGGCATCTCTCATCCTTACATTATAAGTACCAGGAGAAAGTCCTGTAAAAGTTCCTGAGCTTTGCCAGGTTGCCCCTCCATTAATTGAATATTGATAAGTCCCTCCTCCTCCTGAAGGTGAAGAGATTGTTATAGTACCATCATTTGCACCATTACAGGTCACATTCGTAAACTCTTCCATCCCATCAAGAGGCTGGGGTTGAGTAATAGTTACAGAAGGAAGAGATCTGGAACATGATGTAAACGCAGCATCTCTGATTCTAACTGTATAGGTACCGGCCGCAAGTCCGTTAAAACTTGTTGCTGTCTGCCAGGTTGTTCCATTAATAGAATATTGATAGGTTCCTCCTCCTCCGGAAGGAGCAGCGATAGATATTGATCCGGTAGATGCCCCATTACAGGTCACATTAGTTTGACTTAATATGGCATTTAGCGGAACTGGTTGTGTAATATTATAAGCAGCGTTTAGAGTTCTGGTACAAGATGTGTTGGCCGCATCACGGATTCTAATATCATAACTTCCGGCTGGAAGTCCTGTAAAACTATTGGAAGCTTGCCAGGTAGTACCTCCATTGATAGAATACTGATAAGTACCGCTACCTCCGCTTGGTGATGAAATTGTTATTGTACCTGTGCTAGACCCATTACAATTAGCATTAGTTGAAGATATTGATGCGTTGGGGCCAGGACTAACAGTTAAAGTAACGATATTGGAAATTTCGAAATTCGGACAGCGATATACCAATACCCTATATTTGTTTCCGCTCATAGCTGCGGTCACGTTAGACAGCGTCAATGTACTGCTTGTTGCTCCGGATATACTTGAAAAGGGTCCTGTCCCTCCAGTTTGAACCTGCCATTGATATGTATTTGAAACAGGAGTCGATGCTACAGTAAAGGTAGCATTTGTTCCAACACACGCTGATACATCAGAAGGCTGGGTTGTAATTGTTGGATTTGCGTTATTCACATTAACCGAAGCCTGCAAAGTCCCGGTGTTAGGAGAAGGTACTTTATTAATTGACAAACCGCCATTACTCAGAATATCTCCTGCACTATTATTAGTAAAAGTACCGGTTACATCTATACCTCCGCAGGAACTTGATCCATTTCCCTGTATCGTGCCATTATTAGTAATTGATCCTACGACGGAAAGAACTCCTCCAAGAGAGATTGTTCCGCCACTGTTAACCGTTACAGTTCCTGTAACATTTATTACGGAACCGGGGAAAGAATTTATATCTGAATTATTATTAACTGTAATACCTGATGAGACATTAAATGTACCATAATTATTAAAGGTATTTGAGTTTAATGTAACAGTATTTGTATTAGTTGTACCGTAATTGTTAAATGTAACACCACTTTGATATAGGCCTGCCCCTGCGCTTAGAGATTTATCCCAAATACCATAGTTATTAATTATTGCGGTTGTAGAAACATTGCTTAAGGTGGCAGTGGAACTAAGTGTTACATTATTTCCAATACAAAGAGTTACATTGCTTCTAGAATTAAAATTAATTGTCCCGGTATATGTTCCGGTTCCTGTAATACAAAGTATCTGATTGTTGACTGTAGCTGAAATATTAGTTGATGTTGTTCCACTAACATTCACTGTTACAGAACAACTGCTGCATTGGCTGTATCCCGATCTTATACCTACAAAAAAGACTATTGTAACTAAAATGGCGAGTAGAAAATATTTCATTTAATAATGTAAGAGAAAATAAACCGAAATTATAAGTAGAAATATGGAGCTAAATTTTTGAATTAGATAAATTTGACAACACCACTAAAAAGGCCTGATATGTATTGATCTTCAATTCGATAAACATATAATATAAACATTGGCTAACTATACAAAGCTTTGTAAAACCTTTGCAGTTAAGGATAAATAAGAATAATCTTTAACGAATTAATTTTAAAATACACAACCATTGAGCAATTGTACACGCTGCTTCTATGGTGTAAAATTGACCTAGTAGGTAATTGATTTAATAGAATTTAATATGCCCTGAATAGTATGGATTGAAGAAATATAAATGTGCAGACTTGAAAGTATTATTAATATTAGTCCCCTTTAATAATGCTTATTGTAACTCAGCTATACTTCTACCTCTAATTTAAATTTTATAATTATTTTGAATTGGTTACGATATGAGGCAAACAGTTTTATTTCGAGAACTATAAAATACTTAACCGTATTTTCCCCGATGCGTCTTTCTTAGTTTTTAACGCAACATGTATGTTATAGTTACAAGTTGAAACAAATATTTTTAACATATAATGAATATCAATTCTTTCACATTTAATATTCATTATAATTGTATGTGAGACTGATATACTTTATTAATATCAGCAAAGAGAACAATTTCACTTCTATGCTATACATAACTTTATCTTACATCTTATTTTTATCATTGAAGAATCCTCTTTAATCCTCAGCCCGGCCATCTATAGGCTTTATAAGCCTATACAAAGATCCTTCAAGCTAATAAATTGAAATTCATTCTCTTTATGAGAAATGTCCTCATATCATAAAGATTAAAACTTCATTAAAATTTATATTTCTGACAACTACACCTATCTGGTTATCTTTTTTTGATTACTAATATTCAAATACTTATCAGTATTCAAAGACCTTCCAGAAAACAATCTTAATAATTACACCATTATATATAGACTGTTAAATGTATTTTTTATTAAAACTTTAAATTTCAATTATGAAGAATAATCTACTCATAAAAGCAATATTGTTTTATTTAATAGGTCTAAACCTAGCATCGGCCCAGGTTCTAGACAGCTGTACGTTTGTTCAAAGAGACAGCATTATAACAATAGAGATGGAGTCAGCCAATCTAAATGGAGGATTTTGGGTTGTGCAAAATGATGTACCAGGTTACACAGGATCCGGGTATATTCAATACATTGGTGGAGACGCAACAGGAGTGCCTGGAAAAAGCCAGCTTACATATACATTCAGAGTTAAAGAAGCTGGTCGTCATAGTTTCAAGATGAGAGCTTTCAGAGAAAATTATCATGACAATGATGTATGGGTAAAATTCCCTCACGGAGGTGTTATTACAAAAATTGGCAATGACAGCACAGGTACTATGGGAAGCAATTGGTTTAAAGCAGTTATAGGCGCTAGAAATGAATGGTATGGTTTTGTCAAGACACAACATCTAGGAACTGCATGGGGTGAAACATTTCACGACATATATGTTGATTTTCCAGAGCCCGGAGTCTATACTGTTCAATTCTCAGGGAGAGCAAGCATGTTCAGAATTGATAGATTTATGCTTTATTATCAGAAAAGCAGTTTCTTTGGTATGAACCCGGACAATACAGAATCAGCAAAGGAAAACTGTCAACCTTATAATACCATGGGGCGCCTTTATCTTTCAAAACCATTATTGGATTATACAATAAGAAGTGGAGAAACCTGGACGTATACCATTCCTGAAAATACTTTTGAAGGAGGCACTAGTATTGGCTATTCATCTTTCTTAGGAAATATGTTTCCGCTTCCTTCCTGGCTGTCATTTGACCAGAAGACACGTACCTTCACAGCCAACCCCGCCTTTGAAAACGGTGGAAAATATACTGTACTTGTCAAGGCTGAAGATAACGGAACACATGCAGTTGATGCATTTACATTGAATGTTCTTGGTAACAGACCTCCTGAACATGCTTCCACTATTAGTGATACTACAGCCTTTACCGGTCAAAATTTCACCTATGATCTTTCACCCTATTTCTCTGATGCTGATGACAATACATTAAATTATTCAGCAAGATCAGGCTCAGGGGCTATACCATCATGGCTAAGCCTGGAAGGAAGTACTTTATCCGGAACGCCCTCCAATGCTGATATTGGTAACGATACCATTTATGTAACTATAAGTGATGACTTCGGAGGTTCATTAGTTGAAAGCTTTATTATCACTGTTAAATATGCAGTCGTTGAAAGCTTATATAAAAATAACTCTAGAAAGCTTTATATGTATCCTAACCCTGCAGATCAAATACTTAACATCAGAACAGAAGGAAATGGCAAAGGAAGCATGGCACTAATAGACAATATGGGAAAAATCATTTTCAAAACAGAAAATGTTGATCTTGAAAATGATATAATTCTGGATCTGGAATCTGCAAGCATTAAACCAGGAATATACACTTTGAAAATAAAATCAAACAATTCAACTTCTGAATATAATGGGCTTGTAGTTAAAAAATAAAAGTCCGAGGCCGCCATAAAAGGCGGCCTCTATTTTTCTTTATATTAATTCAAAATCTCCTGGCTTCCAGGAGCCGTTAAAGGCAGCCTCTAGAGGTGCATATATACTGAAATATGCAAACCATCCTTTTCCTGGAATTGTCTTGATCCATTGTTCTTCTTTACCTTCTAGAGGTCGTGGACCAAAGTATAGATCAATACCTGCCCCATCAGATATATCTTTTAACTCAAACATAGAACGAAGCGCAGCTTTACCTTGAGCTATTTGTATCTGGCTTCTTGTGTCTATATCATATATTGTAACTGACCAGAAGAGTTTTTCAGAAACTGGAAATGGAACGTGAAGTTTATAGGTTTTGCCTTAGTCTACATAATTACCATTAGTATCTTTTAAGCCTAACCAATATAAAGATCCTTGTCCTCCTTCTTGACTAGTCGGAGATGCTCCTATTAACGGATGAATGGTTCAATATTTTACTTCACAAATACCTTCAGCTTCATTTTCCTCATCTCCAACCCAATCGGATTTTTAAAAGCATTTAAACCAGCCATTAAAGCCTCGTTAAGTAAATTGCATTGCTTTCAAACATAGTATTTGGGGTAAGAAAATATTTTTAGGATGATATTTAATAACTGAAACTGAGTTTTATCCGTAATTCATCCAGAAATGCATATCCTTTACAAAAAAATATAGACTAACTCGGTACATGTGCAACAATCATTTTCAATTGTAAAAGGAAATTTGATCTGGAGATTATTTTTTCTAAATTTTTCGATAAAGTTTCAGAATGGAAATGCAACTCTTTTCAGGCTCTCATTTTTCATGGTAAAAAAATATATCAGTAAATAAAGTGGAGACCAGAACCCACTAAAAAAAACGGGGCGAAACCGAAAAGCCTTACTAGTAGGAAAAAGTAAAAGATTAAACTAATGAAATATTATCTTAAAGTTTTAAAAAATTATGCACTATTCAGTGGTAGAGCAAGGCGAAGTGAATATTGGTACTTTGTTTTATTTAACATTATTTTTTCTATAGGTATTGGAATTGTTTGTGGACTCATCAGTATACCTGAATTAAGTTACGTTTACTCAATAGCAGTTCTTATTCCTGGACTTGCTGTTGGAGTCAGAAGAATGCATGACGTTGGAAAGAGTGGTTGGTTTTTGCTTATCCCCTTCTATAACCTTATCCTTGCCGTTACAGAAGGCGAGATTGGTAGTAATCAATATGGTCCTTCCCCTAAAGAAGACACTGAATCTACCCAGACTGAAGTATATTAACTGGAGTATATTAAAAACTCCAAACTCTCTAATATTTATGCCATTTAGATTCTTTGAATATTACTATTCAGAGAATCTATGGATTTAGATGCATATAAAACTAAAAACCACTGCAATTTAAAATTACAGTGGTTTCATTTTAAGTAGCCCGTAGGGGAATCGAACCCCTGTTTCCAGGATGAAAACCTGGCGTCCTAACCCCTAGACGAACGGGCCAAAATATCTTTGACTTAGATTTCCTTTCTTTTTGCAATACGTTTTCAATATCGCTTTGCAGAAATGAAATTGCTAAAAACAAAAACCACCATAACTTTTATTACAGTGGTTTCATTTAAGTAGCCCGTAGGGGAATCGAACCCCTGTTTCCAGGATGAAAACCTGGCGTCCTAACCCCTAGACGAACGGGCCAAATATCTTTGGCGTAATTATTTTTTCTCTCTTTTCGTGAGACGTTTTCGTTAAACGTGGCGCAAAGATAACGGGACATTTTTAATTTGCAAAACATCAACCCAAAAAAGTTGTTTTTTTTTCATTCACTTAGATCCAAAAAAAAACAAGTCAATTATTATCAACGCTTTAACATATATTTTTTTTTCAATAAAAATCTTAAGGGCTATTTAGAACATTTTTCTCTAAACAATTTTTAATTCTGATTTACATATGCCGCCTTCGATCTTGCTTTTAGTTTCAACTTATTGTATTATTGTTCCTTGTTTTTAAACCCTAATTATCTAAATCAATATGGCTAAAATAAAAGTCGGTATTAATGGATTTGGTCGTATCGGCAGACTTGTGTTCCGCGCTGCAGTAAACAGACCGGATATTGAAATCGTTGGAATCAATGACCTGATAGATGTAGACTACATGGCTTATATGCTTAAGTATGACTCTACTCACGGAAGATTCGACGGAACTGCTGAAGCAAAAGATGGTAAACTTGTAGTTAACGGAAAAGCTATCAGAGTTACTGCAGAAAAAGATCCTGCAAACCTAAAGTGGGATGAGGTTGGTGCTGAATATGTTGTTGAATCAACGGGTTTATTCCTTACTCAGGATACTGCCGACAAGCATATTAAAGCCGGTGCTAAAAGAGTAATTCTTTCTGCTCCTGCAAAAGATGATACTCCTACTTTTGTAATGGGTGTTAATAACAAAACTTACAAGAAAGAAATGAGCATCATTTCTAACGCTTCTTGTACTACTAACTGTCTTGCTCCTATCGCTAAAGTACTTAACGATAAATTCGGTATCCTTGAAGGCCTTATGACTACAGTTCACGCAGCTACTGCTACTCAGAAAACTGTAGATGGTCCATCTGCTAAAGACTGGAGAGGTGGCCGTGGTGCTTACCAGAACATCATTCCTTCATCTACAGGTGCTGCTAAAGCTGTAGGTCTTGTAATTCCAGCTCTTAAAGGCAAACTTACAGGTATGGCATTCCGTGTTCCTACTCCTGATGTTTCTGTAGTTGACCTTACTTGCCGTCTTGAGAAAGGCGCTAAATATGAGGATATCAAAAAAGCAATGAAAGATGCTTCTGAAGGCGAACTTAAAGGTATCCTTGGTTACACAGAAGATGAGGTTGTTTCTAACGACTTCCTGGGTGATGCAAGAACATCTATCTTTGATGCTAAAGCTGGTATCTCATTAAATGATAACTTCGTGAAAGTAGTTAGCTGGTATGACAATGAGTGGGGTTATTCAAACAAACTTGTTGACCTTATAAGCTATATTGACACTGTTAAATAAGCTAACAATAATATTTGTTATACTAAAAATAAGCTCCTTTACAGGGGCTTATTTTTTTTTGCCTAAACGATTAAAGCAATTAACTTACTTTGAACAATTCTATCCCCATTAACAATTGTGAGCTTCTAAAATAATAAAAGTAAAAGAGGAATAAGAAACATAAAAAACCAACCTATATATACAAAGGTCTGCTTAAGCTGCAAAAAACTGATTCTACTTTTATATAAAACAAAAAACACAATACCAGAAACAATGAGAAATACAGGCATCAGGTCATATTGCTTCAACAATAAACTTATTGACCATTCTATAAGCACCCCAACTATAAAAGCATAAAACAAAGAAGTAATACTATGCTGTCTTAAATCAAAATGATATGTATTGGGATATAAAATTTTATAATTCACTAACACCAGGATATAAAGTAGTGGGAATATTAAAAAATTTATCCAGAACCACACTCCTTCCATTCCTGCAATTTTCAATGCAATAACTATGACTCCCAGATTCAAAATAGATAGAATACCAAAATAATAGTTTCTGTACTTCTTTTCTTTATCGGGACCACAATCACATTCCAGCGCCGCCTCTTTAGGTAATAAGATTACATATCGGTTATAGGCGATAATCTTGTAAAGGAAAATAAATATACTGAAAACGAAGGGGATCTTGATGATTGTATTTAAAAATCCAGTATTGCTGCAAATAGCTTTTTTAATACCGTAAGGCCCATACAGAACACCATCCGATGGATCCAGAAAGGCCATTTCATTCTTGAATCGGTCTTCGTCTATCAGCGATTTTAAATCAAGGGGAAGTTTGTAATAAGAAATACATTTATCCGCAGGAAACAATCCTGTAATGTTAATCAACTTGATAAGATTGATACATACCCGGCAATAGCCGTCAAATACGAGGATTTGTTCCCGGATCAAAAGCTTTATATTTCTGTTAGTTTACGAAATATAATCATCTATTTCCGCTTCAGGAAGCAACTCCGAAGAATCTTCTTCCTTATAAAAGCTTCTGATAGACTTATCAATCTCATTTTTCTGTCTTAGATGATGGCGGAAATGCATTTCAATAATCTGAAACCACTCCTGTCCTGTAAGCATTCCCAGTGATGGATGCATTGTCTTATATGTAGATGGAGTTGCATCAAGGTCTTTGGCAAGCTTTTGCATTTCCTTGAAAAACTTAAAAAATTCATCTTTCATTTTCTCAGGACTTTCCGGCTGAGAGGGAATATATCCGTTGGGATCTACCCCTGCGATTTTTACGGAAGGAAATTTCCCGAGAAAAAATACTATATGTCCTTTGAATAACTTCTTCCCTTCTTCACTTCCTCCGGTTTTTTCAAGACATTTTCTTATTTCCCGCATATGGTAAGCTCTGGTACCATTGATCAGGTGATCATATACCTGACCAATAGTCCATGCTGAATTTTCTGTTACTTTTTTAAACTGATTAGAACCATAGAAGTCAAGTTCTTTCAACCAATATTTGGCTGTTTCCAAAAACTTCTTGTAAGTTCTATCCCCTTGTGGTAGATTTTTTCCTTTTGATTCAAAAATACTCATCGTGCCGAAGCTCAAGCAATTATTACACTAATTTACTATATTTTTTCTTGGGAAAGCTTCTAAACACAACTAAAAGGACAAAAATCAGAGAAAATTTTGCCTTTTATTTTAATATATGTAGTAAGACTTTCCCTGGTGCTCAATCTGACTATATGCATTAACCAGAGTCTCTTTATCTACGTTCAAAACAAAGTGATTATTGTCATTCCCTTTAACTAAAGCTTCGTACGGGATAGCAAAATTCTTGTTACCTATTCCCATAAACCCACCGAACGACAGGATTCCATATTCAACTTTTCCTTTTCCGGTATCCATCACCCATTCTTTGATCTCTCCAAGATCTTCTCCTTCAGGGTTTCTAACCTTGTCTCCTCCAATTAGCGGAGACGATAATATTTTTTCTTTTTCTGATTTCATAAGAGGATTATTGTACTTTCCTTTGAAATATAACAGGTCTGCCTCTTGAATTGTTGGTAAGAATTTAAAGGATAATTCTAAAAAAATTAAAAGTTAAAATGATAAAAATTTACTCCTTAGAAATAATGATTGAGCTGTTTTAATACGGAGGGCTTCTAAGAGTTCTGCAATATACCTTCTATTATTACTTTCCCTTAACTACATCAAAAAAACACAAAAATATCGCTTTAAAACTTTTCCTCTACTCCCATACCGAAAAGTGCGAAATCATATTTTACCGGATCCTTGGGATCAAACTTTTTTAAATTTTCAGTTAACTCTACTGCTGTCTGCCAATCAGTTTGTTTTCGATTTATAAGGCCTAACTTTCTCCCTACCCTGTCCACATGTACATCGCAAGGACAAACCAACTGCCCAGGCTTAATATTTTTCCAGATCCCAAAATCCACTCCTTTTTTGTCATTCCTTACCATCCAGCGCAAATACATATTTAACCTTTTGCAAGCACTGTTCCGGGCAGGAGTTGAAATATGCTTTTTCGTTCTTTCAGGATAATCTTCCAGACTGAAAAACATATTATGAAAACCAGACAAAGCCCCTTCTACATTAATTGCATTCTTTGAATGTCCCTGGAGAAATGCTTCCTCCAATGATACATGCTTTTCATAAAAAGTTTTAAAAAACTCTATAAAATAAAGTGTATCTGTCGCATTAAAAGTTCTGTGCTTAAACTGCATAAATACCTTTAAATCACGTGGCTTATGATTCCTTATAAAATCATATGGAGCCTGATCCATCATTACGATTAATTCTCTGCACTTATTGATAATCGTAGCTCTTTGTCCCCAGGCTAATACTGAAGCCCAAAGACCCATAATCTCTATATCCTGTTTTTTAGAAAAAAGATGCGGGATACAAACCGGGTCATTTTCTATAAACCCGGGCTGATTGTATTGTTGGTATTTTTCTTCGAGAAAATCCCGGAGGGCTTCAAATTTCACCTAAATAATATTTTCTTAAAGCTTAAAAGAACCTCATCCCTAGCCCTTCTCCTGAAGGAGAAGGGAACAGTCGTGGACAATAATTAGTCATTTAGATTTTTTTATATGAACGAATTTCTGGAGGGATCTACATGAAACCTTGTGTTCATCCTGATATGTGAAACAAAAGTTTGTAATGGCTTAAGCCTAGACAAACTTTTAACTTAAAACTTTCAACTTAAAACTTTATGGTATGTAGGATATCTGAACAGGAATCTTTTTGTCTACTCCTGACAAACGTTCGTAAGCTTTTTGAGAAATTTTGATAATTACTTTATCTTCAACATTTCCATTCTGAAGCTTACCAATGACTCTTACAAACAATTTCTGTCCATTTGCCTCATTTTTCACCTGAATAATGGTGCCTATCGGCGCAGTTTTATGCAAGGCAAGATACTTTGGGGAATCACTATTCCCTTCAATCACTTCAGCAAAACCACTTTCAGTAACCTTATTAAAATTATCTGTAGGTGGTACAAATACTTGCTCCTGACTCTTATTATTTTTGGTTACTGCTTTCTGGGTTGAATTAGCAGTTTTAGGTTCTTCTTTTTTCACTTCAGATCTTGAAGCTTCTTTAGATGCAATTGTAGTGCTTGCTGCACCTGACTTTCCAGGTATGTTTATCGTCTGGCCAACCTTTAAATCTGCAAGACCTGGATTTGCTTTTTTTATCTCTTCAACAGAGACATTGTATTTTCTGGAAAGAGAATAAAGTGTTTCTTTTGGTTCAACTGTGTGGCTGCCTGGAGCACTACCTGACGAAGCTGATGTCGACGTTTCCGCTGCATTGGAAACTGCCACAACCGATCCTTTATATGGAATACGCAAAATCTGACCTACCTTTAAGCCAGCTGACAACTCAGGATTATTTTTATTCAGTTCATCTACAGTTACTTTATATTTTCTGGAAATAGAATATAAAGTTTCTTTCGGATCTGCCTTATGAAGCACAAACACCTTGGAATCCTTTTTCTCTACACCAATAGAATCCTGTATACCTGCAAACACATTAGAAAAAGAGATAAACAAAATCAGGATCAAAAAATACTTCAACAGAGATACAGCTTTATAATTCATAAATTATCAGTTCCTTTTTTTCTTTAACAAAGATTACAGTATTCTCCAGCAAAAAGAAAGTATCCATCCCCACTCCCTTTGGACTTTTGTCCAGGATTTCTTTCAAAAGCACCTCTCCCTCTTCATTGGCTATTAACAGGAGATTTTGAAGTTTATTATCTGAGTAAATATAATAAGAAATAATTATAAAATTTTTATACTCAGCATAGTCAAAGGCCAATGAGGCTTTTTCGCCCGTCACTTCCTGCACATATTCAGATAGTTTGGGAAAATATTCGCTTTCCTGAGTAAAATGTAGCGCATTCTGAATGCTACTTTTTTGCTTTTCCCGAAAGACCTGATTAAGTTTTTTTAAAACTTCTACATCAGAATATTCTTTCTTTTGCTTTCCGGTTTTGAGATCAAGCAAAAAGTAGACCTTATTTTCTTCCTCTTCATTTTGCAAAGCAAGAATACCTTCTGAAAATACACCACCAAAACTTAATACCTTTTCTTCCCACATTACCTTACCTGAATCTGATGCTACAGCAATAATTCCTTTGTGCTCCGGATTCTGTATGTCTTTAAAACCATGAAGATAGATGTAGCCGTCTTTAATAGCCTCCAGCCCAATCCACCAGGGTTCATCCTTTTTTATTCCCTGCCATCTGATTTTTTTCTTCTTCAAATCTATGGCACTAAAATCAGCAAGATGCTTATCAGAATTTCTATATTCCACTATAAGCAAATGATTTACTTCATCAGGAATTACTTTCCAGATCAAACCATCAAAAGAAAAGGAAGTTAGATTTTGTGTCGACAAGCTTTATTTGTATTTTTTCTGCAAAAATAAACATTTGGTAAGGTTTACAAAGGAAAAGAAGCTGAAAGTGAAAAGTTGAAAGTGAAGATGAAACTTGAAGCATTATACGGTTTTCATGCAAATATTGAAATACTTCATCTTCAGAGAAGGATTTATGATGAGGTCTATTTCGCGTGGTGAGAGAAACTGAATACATAATCAAAAAACATAACTGATTTCGTAACTCTAAAATAAAGAATGAATATAATAGGTATAATTCCTGCAAGGTATGCCTCCACAAGATTTCCTGCCAAGCCTTTGGTAGAAATTGGGGGCAAATCAATGATCAGAAGGGTTTATGAACAGGCAGGAAAAGCCAGACTACTTTCCCAGGTTGTTGTTGCCACAGACAACAATGAAATATTTGACCATGTCAAAAGTTTTGGAGGAAATGTAGTCATGACAAGGGAAGAACATCCAAGTGGCACAGACAGATGTTTTGAAGCATTGGAGAAAACATCAGGTAAATTTGATTTTGTTATTAATATTCAGGGGGATGAGCCATTCATTCATCCTGAACAGATTGATCTTCTGGCTTCCGCACTTAAAAAAGAAACAGAGCTGGCCACATTGGTTAAAAAGATTGAGGACCAGGAAACTCTATTTAATCCGAATACCCCAAAGGTCATTTTTAATAAAAATAAAGAAGCTATTTACTTCAGCCGTCAGACCATCCCATATATAAGAGGAGCTGAACAGGACCAATGGTTGTCGAAAGCAGAATTTTACAAGCATATAGGTATCTATGCTTATCGCTCAGATATTCTTAAAGCGATTACTTCTCTTGATACTGGCAGTTTGGAAAAATCAGAATCTCTGGAACAATTGAGATGGCTGGAAAACGGATTCAAAATAAAGGTAGAGATTACAACTTATGAGAGCGTGGGGATTGATGTTCCTTCGGACCTGGAAAAAATAAAAGATCTGATTTAAATCAGATCTTTTTTTCAAGGCTATCTACAGCCGTTTCTATTCTAAGCTTAAAGCGAGTCCATCCTTCTTCTGCATCTACCTTTGTAGAATCGAAATTATAGTCCTTCACTTGCTTCTTTAATGCTGTAAATTTCTGTTTAACTACTTTGGAGCCTTTGCCTGCTTTTTCATCAGCCTTTTTCTCCAAGCCTTCTATTTTATTTTCTAACTTCTCTTTTTCTTCTTCCATTTCAGCTTTTGAAGTTTCTTTCTTTTGCTGATTTTCCTGTTGAGAATACATCGAAGTTGCTGAATCACCGTGTCCTGCTTCTGTTTTCTTTTCTTCACATCCCGAAAGATAAATTCCGCCAATAAAGGCAAATCCTATAACAGAAGTAACTATGTTGATCTTTTTCATCTCTTTCATCACTTTATCAAACTCACAACTCTTCTTTATTTCGCTGTCTGTCTTTTATACTAAGTTTTCTTTCTTGTTTAACTGCCGCCTTTCCGGCAGACATATCTTTTCTGAGTTTATATGTTACTATTGCACAATCAGATTCCTTTACAATATTTTCTGAAATACTATCACTGAAAAACCTCTCCAGTCCTTTCTTTTCATGACTGACAAGACAGAGTACATCAGCTTGTACTTGTTTGGTAAAATGTAAAATACCCTCTTCCTCTGTTTTATCTGTTACTAAATGAACAGGATTGTTCTCCAGCTTAAAATCATCTCTGATTTCATCTAGTGTCTTCTGGATCTTTGCTTCGGGAATATTTCCTGATGGCGTATTGACCTTAAGAAAATGCAGGTCTGCACCAAAAGCCTGTGCCATGCTTTTAACCCTCGTGATTATTTTATAAACAGGCTCTGCAAAATCCGATGCAAAAACAATGGTTTTGATTTTGAATGCAGCCTCCGTATTCTTCAATATCAGTAGAGGAATGTTAGACTTTCTGATTAACTTTAAAGTTGTGGATCCGAATAAGACTTCTTCAAAGTCACTTTCTCCCTTTTTGCCGACGATTATCAAATCGATATCTTCTTCAGCTGCGTGCAGGAGGACTTCTTTAGAAACTTTTCCTTGTACAATGTCACCACTACATTTTACACCTTTTGACTTTAGACGGTCTACAAATCCTTTTAACAGTCTTTGCTTTACTTCCATTATCCTTGCCTGATAATCCATCTGCAACTCATCTTCGAATAATGGATCACCGAAGGAACCCACCTTTGGTACATAAACCTGCTGCACTACATGGAGCAGCTTCACTTCACAGTTCTTTTGCAAAGCAATGTATGCTGCTGCTTCAAGAGCTTTTTGTGAGTAAACAGAAAAATCCACGGGCACCAGTATTCTTTCCATTAATCAGTTCCTTATGTCTTTAAATGCAACAGTTTTAAAATTCAAATTGTTGGAACCATCCTACAAATCATCATGAGAATCAACCCATTCAGACTTTTCAAAAAATTCAGAAAACAAAAAATACTAAAATAAAAAAAGCTGAGGCATTTCAGTCTCAGCTTTTTTAAAAATTTGCTTAATCTAACTTATAAGTTTAACCGCCGATTTTTTTTACTTTATAACCTTTGCTTTGAAGGTGGGCCATTACTTTATCTCTGAAATCTCCTTGAATCAATATCTCACCATCTTTCACACTTCCTCCCACTCCGCATTTCTGCTTTAACTCTTTCCCCAATGCTTCAAGATCTTCAACTTTACCGACAAATTGAGTTATTGCCGTAACAACTTTTCCACCGCCTTTTCTGTCAAGCTGCACTCTGAGATCCTGCTGCTGAGGAGGTAAAGTTGTAACCTCTTCTCCTTCCTGATTGTATTGATATTCAAACTCGGGGTTGGTGGAAAATACTACTCCGTCTCTGTTCTTTTTACTTTTTTTCATACTGACAAAACTCTTAAGCTGTTAGGAACTATAGATATTTTTAATCTGGCTTCCATATTCACCGGCTCTCCATCAAGATGTACCGGGCCAGATGACTTTCTTTCTATTTCAATATTCTTGGCTTTGATTATATCCAGATAGTGAAATTTATTTACTCTTTTGGTGAATAATTTAAAGCCTAGGTTCAAAAGAGATCTCAGCGGAAAAGGATGCATCATACAGACATCAATATATCCGTCCTGCAGACTTGCCTGGGGGGCAATAAATACATTGTTACCATATTGTGAAGCGTTGGCAAAACTTAACAGAAAAGCTTTCATTTCTATTTCTTTTCCATCAAGCGTAATTTTATACGATTCACATTTATAGCTTTGATACTCTGCAATGACTGTTTTTAGATAGGTAGAAAAACCCCTGGTTTTCTGTTCAGCAAAGACTTTTCCTATGAGGGCATCAAAGCCTACTCCTGCTGTGCAAAAAAAAGGTAAATCATTTAACCTGCAGTGATCTATGGAAATTGGAGTGGCATCGAGCAGGTATTTGATAGATTTTTGAATATGTATAGGTACCTGTAAATGTCTTGCAAGACCATTTCCTGAACCAAGAGGAATAATACCAAGAGCAGGTGTTTGCCCTATAAGACCCGTGGCGACTTCGTTGATTGTGCCATCACCACCCACAGCCACAACCGCATCAAAGTTTTTTGTTAAAGCTTCCTGAGCCAACTCGGTTGCATGCCCCTTGCACTTGGTAAAGGCTATTTCATAATACCTTCCTGAGCCGTTAAAAATGTCTTTTATATTTTGTGGAATATCTTCCTTACTTCTTACTCCCGCAATAGGATTAATGATAAAGAAAAATCTCTCTGGTTTTTGTTTCATCTAGTTTTACCCTTTTCAAACCAACTAATCTGTTTCTCGAAAATACGACATATTCCTCACTTCACATATATATTCTTATTTTCAAGGATATTGGAGAGCTGAATTTTTATAATAGTATAATTGCTTAATTTTATTTTTTATTTGGGCTACTATTAAATTTGGATACAAATGGAGACTGTTTCTTCCAAGAAGTTTTACCATACACTTTACTTTTATGTTCTGATCGCTATTGCTGCAGGCGTTTTTATAGGATATTTTTTTCCTTCAACCGGAGCACAGCTAAAACCTCTCGGAGATGCTTTTATCAAACTGATTAAAATGGTTGTTCCAGGGGTTATTTTCACCACTGTTGCGGCAGGTATTGCTAATGTGAAGGAAAATAAAAGTATAGGAAGGATAGGTCTTAAGGCGTTTATATACTTTGAAGTTATGAGTACCCTGGCTCTTGTTATCGGACTTATTGTAGCAAAACTTCTTAAGCCCGGTAAAGGAATGAATGTCAACCTGGCCACTCTTGACATATCAGGCATTGAAGGTTATACTGAATCAGCCAAAAAATTTGATACCATTACCTTTCTGTTGGACATTATCCCTGATTCTTTTTTCGGGGCATTTGCTGAAGGGAAGATATTACAGGTATTGTTTCTGGGCATACTTTCCGGATTTGCTATATCGAGGATGGGTACTTTCAGAGAGCCCCTTGTAAAGGGGATAGATTATTTCAATAGCTTCTTCTTCCGTATTGTTTCAATTATTCTGAAAGCTGCGCCGATAGGCGCTTTCGGTGCTATGGCTTTTACTATTGGTAAATATGGCATTGAAAGCCTATTATCCCTGGGAGAGCTAATGGCTTCCGTATATCTGACCTGTTTCTTTTTTGTCTTTATAATCCTGGGAATAATAAGTAAGCTTGCAGGCTTTTCTATTTTTAGAATTTTAAAATATATAAAAGAGGAAATTTTTCTTGTTCTGGGGACCAGCTCCTCTGAACCTGCATTGCCTGGATTAATGAAAAAAATGGAAAAGGCAGGTTGTTCCCAATCCATTACCGGATTAGTAATACCGGCAGGCTATACTTTTAATCTTGATGGTACTTCTATTTACCTGACTATGGCTACCATGTTTATTGCCTATGCAACCAATACCAAGATAAGCCTCTGGGATGAACTGGCATTGCTTGGCATTCTTATGCTTACTTCCAAAGGTGCTGCTGCCGTAACCGGTGGAGGTTTTATTGTCCTTGCTGCAACACTTTCATCTATCAATAAACTGCCTGTAGCCGGTATTGCCCTCCTTTTAGGTGTAGATCGATTTATGTCCGAAGCAAGGGCTATCACCAATCTAATAGGAAATACCGTAGCTACATTGGTTGTCGCTAAGTGGGAAAAAGAGTTTAACCCAGATGAATATTCTGAAAATCTCAAATAAACCGTTTTCCCTTATTGCATCACATAATATTTAATTAAAATACTAGTAATAAGTAAAATTTAATCTCTCGAATATCCATAACAATCTGAACAACAAAGGCATAAACATTACATAAAAACAATTATCTCATCTATGGACTTACTTTAATATAAGTAAGAATCCGGGGAGATATTGAATTTATGTTAAAACAACTGGCTTATCTGTTTTTGCTTATCTTTTCATTCATCTTTGGAAATGTTGCGAAAGCGCAGGTGAAAGAACCTGGCTACACTTACATTCCCTGGGAAAGAATTAAAATTAATGATATAGAAAAAAACAAAACGGATACAGTAGTTATCATCATTACTACAAGAAAGTTTTCTTCCGATAAAATACAGTTATTTAGTAAAGATCAGGAAGAACCGTGTCACATGCATTATGTAGTTGCAAGACTAAAAAACAAATCCTGGAATCTCGAAATTAAAAACTCATTTGAAGAAGCTGCTTTAGAAATGCCTTCAAATAAAGACTTTTTATTTTATGTTCATGGAGATGGCAAATCATTTCCTGACGTGCTTGAAGGAGGCCTGCGCATGAGTATTCTGTATGGGATCAACTTTGTAGCTTTTGATTATCCAACTAAAGATGAGGAGTTGCCATTCTGGAGAAATTTTCATACTTCCATAATCAACGTCAACAATGCAGTTACTTCATTTGGCAAAATGATCAACGAAGTAAAAACCTATCGTGCATTACATAATACCAATGGCCACTATACCTTGCTTTTACATAGCCTCGGAAATGTATTGATCAGAAATTCTAAAGGTCTTCAGGACTCCTCAATTGTTTTTGAAAACATAGTGATGAATGCACCTGCTGTCAAACAAAGAAAGCATTCACAATGGGTTGAAGATATTGCATTTCAGAACAACATCTATATCATTTCAAACAGACGTGATATCATCCTCACCGGTGCCTATTTTCTGACATTCAAGAGTTATCTGGGGAAAAAACACAGGAGGCCACTTGCTGAGAATGCTACTTATGTTCGTCTTGACAATGTTGCAGGCCACAAACACAGCTTTTTTATTGATATAGAGCTCTTAAATCTCGCACCCTCCGTTAAGCATTTCTATGATCAAATTCTTCACGGATTGCCAGCAGACAACGAGACTTGCTGTTACCTGAAGGCAAAAAAATGCCAGAATAATTATTCTATGAAAAAAAAACCTGATTGCAAGTTTCTTATTTCCGATGAGAAAATATTTGTAACCAGTCCTGCCTCTCCTGCAATGACAGAATTAAGTCTGTCTAATTTTATTAATCAGATATTCCATACCAAAAAATTCCGAACAGGTGGTAACTGAGCTGATTGTAACCCCTAATACACCATGCAAGCTTATATTCTGACCTGTAAAGAATAGGTTAGGAATTTTCGTTCTTGGAGGTATAAAAGTTCTGATGGGATCATTGTAATCCTTCATGACTCCGTACATGCTTCCATCTTTTGTGCCTATATAATCTCTGTAAGTCAAAGGAGTAGAAGTATTATAGGATTTGATTTTGCCCCTTAGTCCAGGAATTCTTTTTTCCATTTCATCAATCAGCTTTTCGGCCTTTCTTATTTTAAAGTCCTCATAACCTTCTCCTCTGTTTGTCCTATGGTGAGGTATGGTATGAAAAGAAAATTCCCAGGGTGCCACATCTTCATATTTCATATAAGCCATTACAGTCAGGCTTTCCGCATACTCTTCATCTTTTTGACTTACAGGAAAAAATAAAGCATAACCTAAAGGCCAGTTGTCCTCATTATAATTCAGAGTATTCCATACATCCTCATTTTTATAATGATAAATATTGCTATTTCTGTACTTTAAAGTTTTAGGTTTTAAGACTATGTTAAGAATAAATACTGAACTGGTATTTTCAAGGCTGTGAATCCTGGTAGAGTATGCTTTCCTAATTTTTCCAGGTTCTACCATGTCAAGAGTATTGCTTGGATGGATATTTGATATAAATCTCTTTCCCTCAACCCTTTCGCCATTAGACAATTCTACAGATTCAATCTCATCACCTTTGAAACAGAATTTAGTAACCTCCGAATAATTCCGGATTTCACCACCCATTTCCTTTATTGATTTTGTTAAAATAGTTGCGATCTGAGCTCCTCCTCCAATGCACTTATAAGCACTTTCAATATAACTATTGATAATCAGGCCGTGTACATAAAGGGGGGTCTTTTCTCCAATGCCAGCATACAAAGGATTGGTGCCCGCAAGCACATTCTGAAGTAATGTATTTGAAGTAATAGATTCAATATACTCCTTTGCATTTACAGACAGATATTCCGTATTAAAGAAACTTTGTTCGCTGTACCTTAAATTATAAAGAGGAGAGAAATTACTTATTTCTTTAAGCTTTGCACAATATTTATGAATAGCTTCTTTCTCAGTTGGAAATTGTTCAATAAGTTTTTCACTAAACTTTTCATATCCCATTGCATAGGAATATTCCTTTTCATCATTATCAAATGAAACGATGTCAAAGCTCTCTTCATCCAGTTTCTTGAGCTTTAGCTTATCCATAAGACCAAAATATCTGAAGTATTGATTCAGATTTTGTCCTTCATCCAAGCCTCCTATATAATGAATACCAGTGTCAAATATCGCTTTGTCCCTCACGAATATCTGAAGGTTACCTCCTATTTGTCTGTTCTTTTCAAGAACACAAACAGAGTTACCTTCTTTGGTAAGTGTGTATGCACATAATAAGCCCCCCAGACCACTACCAATAATTACATAATCAAATTGTGGCATTCTAAAAAATTACTTTTTTTATGATAAAAATTCTATTTGAGGTCAGTTTTGTATTGTCTACAATCTCAACATCAAGTCCCTTGTCTTTTGCCTGTTTTACGATAGCTTTACCGGAAAGATACGAAAGTGGATTTTCCGTTTTGTTAAACTTGACAAAACGTGTAGAGAAGAACTCAGTTAACTTAGTTCCTTTATGTCTCTCCTGATAATCTGAATCTCCATCTCTCAAGATCAACATTCCTCCTGGATTTAACTTATCAAAGCATTTATCTAACAACTCCGTTTGTACTACTTCAGGAAGATAATGCATTACATCATTCAGTAGAATCACATCTGAATTCTGAATATCATACTTCGTAATATCCGCTGCTTCAAATCTAACACTTGCAGGTTTTGCGAATCCGTTCTCTGCTACCTCTATCTTCTCCGAGTCATAATCAACTCCAACTATTTTTCTTTCATCAGAAAGGAAACCTAGCATATTACATAGAAAACCATAGCCACATCCCAAGTCTGTGATTACAGCTTTCTTTGGCACAATTGTATTGAAAAACTCGTAGTTATTTTCAAGCCTTAATTTCACTCTGAGATACCATTCAAGAACAGGTCCTTTATAGATATAATTTTTGATTAATCTATTCTTGTAATAATTTACTGTCTCCTCTGAATCTCTTAGTTTCTCGTATTCACCTCTGAAATATCTTCCGATCAATTTTGCTCTTTCAGAGTATGTCTCACCATATGTCTTGTCCTCTGGGGATATTCTTGGAAGTAACTTCATTGTAATCCTTCCATTCTTCAGGAGTAGGTCACCTTTCGCAATGGTATCACCTGTGCCATGTAAAAGAAGTGGAATAATATCAAGCTTTAAGCGTTCTGCCATAAGAAAAGCACCCTTGTGGAATCGGGCAACTTTCTTGTCTGCTGCTCTTGTTCCCTCAGGGAAAATTATAATTGAATAACCTTCATCAACCAATGCTTGCAACTTCTCCAAACCTGCTTCATGATCTGATGTTGCAAGGTAGAAATCAGCTGATCTGATAACTCTTCCAAAGAATGGAGAGTTCCAGACCCACTCATTTGTTACCATTACCATCTTGGGATAAAGCATAATAGTAACAAGAATATCCAGGAATGACTGATGATTAGCGATGATTACCGCAGGTTTCTTAAAATCCTCCCCAGTTTCATTGATAATTTTCTTCCTGACATTTCCCATAATATAAATCATGGACTTGCTGAAATACATCAGCAGGTAATGCAGTATAAGTTTCCTCTTGCTCGCTTTAACCGGAAGGACATACAATACAATAGGACCAACTACATTTAACACTAAACATCCTAAAAGGAAATAAGTGTAGGCAACAAAAGTAAAAAACAAGCCTTCTGCAGTATATGGGTCAAATCCTTTTCTGGTTCGATTGGTGATCAGAAGTCTGAACAGTAAAGGCTGAACAGTGTAGGAAATAATGATTACCGAGAACATTCCAACTATCGATAAGAATGCAATGGATTGCAGTGCCGGGTGTTGAGCAAATACTAACACACCTATACCCACAATAGAGGTAAATGCTGAAAGGAATATGGAGGTTTTATACGAAGCTAGATTATTCAGCCCCAGTCTGTACTCCTGAAGGAGCCCCGACATGATGAAAATACTGTAATCTATACCGAGACCGAGAATAAACGTTGAGATGATGATATTGACAATATTAAACTTAATACCAAGCATTCCCATTAGCCCAAGTGTCCACAACCAGCTCAGGCACATAGGTACAAATGCTATTAACCCAAGCTCTATTCTTCCATAGGAAACAACAAGTATGAATAATACTAACCCAAGGGATAATACTTCCAGAAGGCTGAAATCACTGTTCAGGATTTCAATAAACTTATCAGTAAGATATTTCTTATCAACTATAGTGAGGTTATCATTTTCATGTATATCAGCATAGACCTGTTTTTTATCCTCCTCATCAACTTTCAACAAGGTAACAACTGTTGTCAGATCTTTGCTTTCTGTGATAAAATCATTGAAGAATAGTTTTCTGACATCTGCAAGATCTTCCATAGTCACTGGCTGATATTGTTTATCCAGAAGTTCAAAGAATCCTGCAAATGCCTCAGGTTTGAATTTATACTTGGCAGAAGATTCCAGGAGATTCTTTTTAAGTAAAGCTTTCTTTTCTTCAGTCCAGTAATTATTCCATCTTTTGATCTTTTCCTTTTGCAAACTATCACTGATAAGCATTTTGCGTACGGATGTATACTTGCGGACCACACCTTCTTCCTTCAGCTTTTCAACCTGAACTGCAACCTTTTCACTGCTGGCAAGGGCTTCATTCAATGTTTTTCCGCTTGAGACAAGGTACACTGATTTAGAAGAGGCTGAACTTATTTTATTCAGATTTTCCTGAGCAACAAAAAGCTTATCCGATACATAGTTCATCTTCAACATGTCGCTTTCGAACTCCACTAAATTATAAGTGTATGCGCACACCATTGAAACAATAGCAATTGCACCTATGATAAAAGGATTTCTGTCGAACTCGTAGGAAGTATATTTATGAACAAAAGAAAGACTTCCGTGATCTTCTGTTTTATGTTCTTCTACTTTCTTTTTCTTAAGAAAATGAGGAAGCACTATTAAGCCTATCAAAGCAGCATTGATACAGCTTATTGCTGCGAACAAACCAAGGTCCTGCAAAGCTTCACTTTTTACAAACATCAGGCAGAAGAAAGAAGATGCAGTGATCAAACAACTTAGCAAAAGCGGAGTGGTTACATCCTTTATAACTGCCTTCGGAGAGCCTGTACTCTTATAGTGCGTAAATATATGGAGTGAGTAATCTATTGTTATACCAAGCAACACCGACCCCATGCCCAGTGCTATAGCAGAAATATTTGGTCGGAAGAAAGTCAAAATTGCGAGTGAAATTAGTCCGCCAATAGCGACTGGGAGGAATATCAGAAATACAATTGCCGCCCTTCGGAAAAACAAACTGATGAATACTACAAGAATAGAGATAGCAATTGATACTGTAATGGTAATATCATTCTTGATTCTTTCGGCATTGCCCACCGACATTGCCATTGCACCGAAATATTCTGCTGTTACTTTTCCACCCTCTATCTTTTGTAAACTATCGATAGTGGCATCTACACCTTTTAGAAATTCAGAGTTCTTTGCTGTTTTATTTCCGGAATGAGCAGGGTCAATAAAAAACACCAGATGTTTTTTATCTTTAGTTACAATGCTACCATTATATAACTCATAGTTATCTTCGTATTGAAGATTTTGAAGTTTTTTCAAGCCAATGAAAGTAATTCCGACAGGATCCTTGACAATAAACTGCTTCATCACAATGCTGGCAGGGGAAATTAAAGTCTTGTAATTCCTTGCCATTGTGGAGTCCAGATGTTGCCTTTCTGTCAGCAGGTTAATGTCCTTATAATCCTTCTCATCCAGGAACAAAGGAATATTTTCATAGAAGGTATTATAAACCTGAGCCATCATATCATCAGACACTTTATAGTTGATGTCTTTGATATATTCTGGCTGGTATTTTCCCTTTAATACTTCTGCGAGGTTTTCAGAGAACCCAACTAGTTTATCCGGATCAGTTACAGTAGTATCATTCAGGTATAGATGGAAGATAAGCTTATCTGTAAATTTAGAATTCTGGAAGATCAGGTTCATCTTCGTGATCTTCTCGTCTTTAGGCATTATCTTGGAAATATCTTCTTCCATTTTGATGCCCGAAGCGAAGAATGCAGCTACAGCAATAACTGAACAAATAATGACTGCAAGCAGCCATCTACGTTTTTCAAAAAAATTATAAAGATTAAGAAACAGATCAGACATTAATATTTCAGCTTGAAATTTCAGTATTTAGTTTTTGCCTCGCAGGAAAAACTTTTAATAATAAATAAGTAATAAGACCAAACAACACAGCTGCAGCTACTGCAAGCAACATGCTTCCTACGGTATATTGGAAGAGATCTGCTTTAACATTTTCTAATGTTATATCTCTGTTGAATATCAAAACATCTTTACCATTAGGCAACACCATACCTCCTGACTTATAGCTCAGGAAAATAAGAATGGGAATCATAGGAGGTATGCTAATATGTGCAGCTGTTACAAATAGCACCTTATTTAATTTCATCAGATGTGCCAGCGTTATTCCAACTATCAGCTGAAAACCCCATATAGGCACTATTCCCATGAAAACTCCAAACATCACAGCGAATGTCTTTCTTAAATCAGATTCGTCTCTGTTGAAAACATACTTTTTGAAAAAGTCAGCAATACTGTTTCTGTTAAGACTTCTGACTACTTTAAAAGGTTTGATAAAAAGAACTGCAATCACAACCAGTACAGTGTTCAACACACTTACTCTGCTAAAATCTTTAAACGGCCTAAAGTGCGTTACACGTTCTTTACCATAATATACCTGAACTGGCACTGAATCAACCTTTACACCTTTCCAGGAAGCTCTTACTATATTCTCAATTTCAAATTCATATTTTCTGGTGAACCATTTCATTTTATATAAAGGCTCTAAGGGATAAAGCCTATATCCTGACTGAGTATCGGGAAGTTTTACTCCTGTTTCAAACCAAAACCAGAAATTGGAAAACTTATGTCCGAAGCTGCTTTTGCCGGGCACAGAGGATTGCTCCATATTCCTTGCCCCTACAATAAGTGTCCCTGGTTCTTTTTCAATCTTATCTATAAATACAGGAAGATCCGATGCCATATGCTGACCATCTGAATCTATAGTAATAGCGTATTGATATCCCTGTTCAAAAGCAGCTTTGAACCCTGTGCGAAGGGCCATGCCTTTGCCCATATTATGAGGCTGCTGAACTACCTTAACCTGAGTGAAAGACTCAAGGATGCCACGTGTAGAATCTGTAGAGCCATCATTAACAACAATGACATTTGCCGTATATTCCAGTACATCCCTGATCACGTTGGACAAAGTTTTTTCATTGTTGTATGTAGGAATAAGCACACAACATTTAAGCTTGTCAAACTTTTCCCTATAGGTATCTTTCAGAGATTGCATGAATAATTTGATATTGAATATTTAGTCAAAAAACTGATTAATAACGTATTCCCCGCCTGTTTAATTCCTCAAAAGCAAAAAATATTAATCAATTCTGAATGGCTACTATCTGAAGGTTCCACTAAACTTAAAGAATACTTTATCTTCAAAAAATATGGTATTGTTTACCTTAATAACAGAATCTTCCAGATTTTTATAATTGATATCGAAATCAAGGAACTTATTTACCTTTGGATTTACAATATTCATAAACTTCAGATTATCTCCGGTAACCAATATCAGTTCTTTTCCTAAAGCTGAAGAAAGCATTTCTTTAATCATCTGCACCATGCATACTCCCGGCACAACTGGATTTCCCGGGAAATGGCCTTCAAATATTTTATGCTTTTCGTTCAGCTCAACTCTAACTTTTAATGAGCCTTCCGCAACCGGCTCTGCTGTTTGTACTTTATAGAAATTTTTCTCTTGTAACATATTATCTTTTCAAAAGACTCATCTTAATTGTCAACTTAATATTCTGATGATCCAGCAGAATATTGGAAGGTACTGCGCCTGAATAATCGGTAAATAAGATCTCCACTTTTACCTTCGACTTCTTTCCGTAGGTCGTCATTATTTTTAACAACTTGCCATCATCAAGTTTGTAAAAATAGGAATTTTCTTCCTTCTTTCCTCTGAGTCTGTAAATTACATGCGTGCTATCTTTTGAAACAACTGCTTCTGAAGCAATTAATGGATTCATAAGCAAAAGCCTGAAATCATCTCTTAAAAGGTTAATTACAACCTTCTTATTCATTTGGTCAATACAGTAGTGTACCTTAAAATAATCAGAAGGACCTAGCTCAAAATCAAAAAGTTTGACTCCTACTTCTGTTGTAAATACAAGTCTGTACTTATCCGGCTCTGTGTTTTTTATAATTAACAAACCGCTAAGGTAATGGCCATAAACATCTACCGCAGTTTTATATACAAAAGCTCCGCTGTCACTTTTAAAAAGCGATACCAGCTCACCTGATTTCAGAGGCCTTCTTTCTTCCCCTGTACTTGCTGTTTTAGAGCCCTTACATGAGAATAGCAGAACAATCAGGACACTACTTAATATGAAACTTCTCATCCGGAATTTCGGCATTTACTTTTTTATTAGTGAAAGCGATATTGGTATAATCTCCTGAGGGCTCAGTCATTGTCAGTTTAGAAACTGTATAATCCTTTTTGTCAAAGTATAAACTGATGGTTTTCAGGAACCCCTTCATATTCTTGTTCAGAGGAGTAAGGTCTACCAGATAGTACTTTTCATTCTGATAATACTTGATTTTATAATCTTTGCTATTCAACACATTTCCCTGCACACTATTGACAATCATATTGTTGATTTCCTGGAACATCTTGTTTGACTGCATGTCATACTTATTTTCCCTGGAGTCGTCTTTGATATAGACTTTGTTTTTATTCATGATGATCAAATATTGAAATGGATCTGTATACTGCCATCTCAGCATGTTATCCTTCTTGAACATGAAACTGCCTTTGGTAATAATTTTCTCTGCAAGTACACTTAGGTTTTTCTCCTGAACAAATTCACTTTGAATGGTCTTGGTCTCTTTAGCTGTTTTAGCAAGATTATTTTTAAATGAAACCGAATCTGTTAGCGGACCAAAACCAGTATGCTGACTAAAAGCTATTGTGGTAAGACCAAAAATAAGCGAAAGAATAAATCCGAATTTCTTAATTAACTGCATATGCATTTTTATTTACAAACTTCTCAATTGATACAAAAGAATATCCATTTTCCTTTGCATAAAGAATAAATGATTCCAAAATTTCAACAGTGCGGTCATTGGTATCGTGAAACAGATAAATAGCTCCTGGTTTCAGTGCTTTTTTCAGTTTATCCAACAAACTGTTTTTATCCATTACAACAGTATCGAAGGAACGAACATTCCAACCAATTACAGAATATCTTGAATCTCTAAGCGCCTTATACAAAGGTGGATTCGTTACTCCATAGGGTGGTCTGAAATACAATGGATATTTACCCAAAACTTCCCTGACCTTATCATCGGTTTGCTTCAGTTCAAGTTTCATGCCTGAAGGTGATTTCAGGTCGAACCAGAATAAATGATTGAAGGTATGATTTCCAATGATGTGCCCCTCCTGATCTGTTTTTTTTAGTAAAGCTTCGTTTCCCTCAATGTTTTTTCCAATAACAAAAAATGCAGCAGGAATAGAATGCTCTTTTAAAATTTGTAATATTCTGGGAGTTATTTCGGGATGAGGACCATCGTCAAAGGTTATGCATAGTTCTTTCTTATTGTCAGGACCAGCACAAACAGCTTTTACAAAAAAGCCTGCACTCAAATAAGTCACTCCGTAAAATACAACCCCGGAGTAACCTAAAACAGAAAGTACCAGCCACCAAAAAGAAAAACCTTTTTCGATCGCCAGGTAAAGGAGGAGTACCGAAATTATAAAAAATAATGCACTGACAAGCTTAAACCTCAACATGAGGATAGTAAAATGAGGGAATGATTTCCGCAGTAGTGGTTATACAAAAGAATCTTGTTCACTTCCTTGTCAGAATTGCGAGTCAAAGAAACACATGTAGGAATTTCTTTTTTCTTTAGAATCTGGGAAGCCAGCCAAACTCCAAATGCGGAAGCTGTAGAATACTCGCCGCAAAGATTTTTGAAAGCTGCAGAATTATTTTCTTTAAAGAAATTTTCTTTAAATTCTGAATATACTTTATCCCCTTCCTTATCGCCATTGGCTCCTAACAATATCAGATCAATATCTTTAGATTGTATGTTGTTAGAAGAAAGAATTCTGTCCAGAACCTTTTTTAGATCTTCCTTGCCATTTGTATTAAACAGCATTTCTACTGCCAGCACAGTGGCATAGGGATCATTTGGACTTGAAGATAGAGAAAAGAATGTAGCACCTTCACCAGGCATTGTCCCATCTGGATTTTTGTTAAAAATTTCAGAGGTTTGTACCCCTGTCTTCCACAAACCTTTTTTGGCATGAATGGAATAATGGTTAGGTGTAATTTCGTCTACTCCACCTAGCAGAACATTACTGGCTTCCCCCTCTTTCAAAAGAAGTAAAGAATCCACAAAAGCGCTTTCGAACGAAAAATCTCTGTGAACATAGGTGAAATTATAATTATTGCAGGTAAGAAGTAATGCAATCTGAGCACCAACAGTATTATGCGTTGATTGGATAAATGAAGTTGGTGTTAAAAACTGTTCTTTGTTATTAAGTATATTACAGAGAAAATTCTCAGTGTCCTCGAGGCAACCCATACCAGTACCCGTAATGATTGCATCAGGATTTTCAACCTTTGCATCTCTGAGACAATAGTTAGCAGCTGCTACACCCATTTTTATAACCTTCCCCATTCTTCGTGCAGCAGCCGGCGATATGAACTCCTTATAATTTGGCTCTACCACTTTAAAATAATCCTGATGATATTTTATCTCTTCCAGAAAAGAGGAATTGTCCAGAGTATTCTGGGGAGAGACATTACCAAGACCATTAATATAAATCTGCATAATTTAAATCTTCTTAAAAACAAGAGCTGAGTTATTCCCTCCAAAACCAAATGAATTGGAAAGTACACTTTTGATATCTACACCTGATAGTAATGAAGTTTCAGGAGCAAGGTCCAGCTCTTTCATCTTCGCCTTAAAATTAAGATTTGGGAAGATGGTTTTATTCATAATGGATAAAGTAGAATAAACAGCCTCAATACCACCACACGCACCTAAGGTATGGCCTGTATATGATTTGGTAGAACTGAATTTCGGAACCTGAGCACCAAACAGTCTGGTCATTGCTGTTCCCTCAGACAAGTCATTATTGGGAGTGCCTGTCCCGTGAACGTTGATATAATCAATTTCCTCAGCCGTTAATCCTGCCACTTCAAGCGCCTTTTTCATAGCAAGAAATGCGCCTTGCCCGTCTGGAGAACTTGCAGTCTGGTGATAAGCATCATTGGTATTGGCATATCCTCCAACTTCAGCAAGAATCGGTCTGTTTCCGGCTTTCGCAGCTTCTTCAGACTCTATCACGATATAGCCTGCGCCTTCTCCAAGATTTAATCCTTGTCTGCTATCATCAAAAGGTCTGCAATGCTCTTTATCCAGAATCATCAATGTATTAAAACCATTGATCGTAAATACTGTGAGAGAATCTACTCCTCCGGCAACAACTCTATCGATCATTCCTGCCTTTATCATTCTGGCTCCAAGCATAATAGAATTTGCAGAAGAGGAACATGCAGTACTAATCGTTGTCATAAAGTCTTTAATTCCCAAGACCTCAGCAATTCTTTCAGTACTCTCCCCACAGTCGTGAGTTTCCAGGAATTTCATGAAATCCCCTTTGTCTGAAGGATCAAGATATCTCTGATAAAGCATTTCAGTCTTGCCCATTCCACCTACAGAAGTGGCTGATATAAAACCTGTCCTGAGTTTGGCAACTTTATCCAGGCCAGCTGCAAGATACGCTTCTCTTGCAGCAATGATTCCTAACAAAGTAGTTCTTGTCACTGGCCGATTCATATCAAATCCGGCCATTTGACCAAGTTCCTTATCTGAAAGCTTTACTTCCGATACAGGAATGATATTTTTATGAACAGTATCAAGGTTTTGAATATGCCCTATACCAGGCCTTAAAGAAGTCAATGAGTTATAGTTCTCCTGCACATTGTTTCCAATAGAAGAGATAACTCCAAGACCGGTAATGACAACCTTTTTACTCATTCCTGATTACGCTTTTTTATGCTCTGCAATATAGTCTGCCATCGATTTGATCGATGAAAATATCTTTTTAGCTGAAGCTGCATTTTCTACTCTCAAACCATATTCCTTCTCAAGAAGAACGATTAGCTCAAGCGCATCTATGCTGTCAAGACCAAGTCCGTCTCCGAACAAAGGTGCTGTAGGGTTGATGTCTTCAGGTTTTACATCTTCCAGTTTAAGGGCCTTTATAATTTGAACCTTTAATTGGTTTACTAAATCTTCCATAATAAAACTTAAAAATTATATATTTTTTTAATTTGTTCTGTTGTGTGCATTATTCTATTCTCTCCTTGAGCAGCTTCAGCTAGGTATACAAAGGCCTCATATTTGCCTTCACAAAACTCTACCCAACCGGCAACACAGGATTTTAATTTTCCTGAAGAGAAGAGATTATTGACATAATCTGTAATAAACTCAGGATTATATTCTTCAAAAATAAAAAAAGTATTTTCACCTTTTATCTTATTTCTGATACAAATTTCCCCAATAACTATATTTGGCAAAGTATACACGAACACAGCAGGACTTGGAAAGTAATTACTTTTATCCTTAACTGTTTCATAATAAGAAGCATCAGTATGCAAACTCGAACTTGAATTCGAAAGTACCACACCAATTTCTGTATCTGTATATTTTTCTTTAATTGCAGTGTCTTTCAGAATCAACTCGGTTGCCATCAATCCAAGCTTGCACATATCATCCATTTTGTAAAATGGAGAGTGTGTTATTTCAAGTCTTTTATAAAGGCTTCTGATAAAGGTAGCAAAGTCATCTTCCGGGGCTCCTTTAAGAAATTCCTCACCATTCAGAATGGCTTGATTATTTCTTATGATCGAATATGATTTTATAAAACCTTTACTGCTCATTGTTTCTCAAAAATCAACGCTGCATTACATCCTCCGAAACCGGCAGCTGTTTTTAAAACTCTCTTAACCTTTTTCTCCATGCAATCACTCAGTACATTTACCGGCTGAGTAACTCCCATTTTAGAAAATCCTGCTGTCGCAAACAGAATATTATTTTTCATGGAATAAGCTGCCATCACAGATTCTGCAATACCAGCCGCTCCAAGCGTATGTCCAATATATCCTTTCAAACTGTTCATCGGCACAAGTTCCAGTTTGGCAGAATGAATCGCCTTAGATTCCATTTCATCATTGTAATTCGTAGCAGTGCCGTGTCCCGAAATGTAATCAATCTCTTCTGCAGAAATGGAGGCATCTTTTAAAGCACCATCTATTGCAAGAAACAAACCCTCTCCTGTTCTCGAAGGGCCAGAAATATGGTTGGCATCGTTGCTGATCGCTCCACCTTTTACCGCAACAGAAGTGTTGTTTTCCGGCTCAACAGAAAGAATCACAGTTCCTGCGCCTTCGCCCAGACTTATTCCATCTCTCCCTTCATCATATGGTTTGCAAGGTCCAGTTCCAATTGCTTTAAAAGACTGAAAACCCGATACTGTAAATTCAGAGATAACATCTCCTCCGGCTACAATTATATTTCTGTATTTTCCCTCATTTAAAATTCTCTTTCCTAAGAGTATTGCCACTGAGCCTGATATGCAAGCATTGGATACCACAAGTGGCTGATTAGAATTTTGAAAAAAAGAACTTATAACTCTGGCCAATACCGCCAGCTTCAAACGTTCTTTGGGAAATTTGTGGTTATATTTTTCTTCCAGCAAATCTATATTTCCTTTGGCAGTGGAAATGATAAATAAAGTATCATTAGATGCCGGATCAATGTTAGTTTTATCCAGAGCATCCGAAATACTTGTGATAATCATTTTCTCAAGCCTCGTATAACCTACTTTTGAATTTAACCTGCCAAATGATTCTTCTAATAAAGGAGTGTTCACTAATGATGCATAAAATGGAGTCGGGGAAATAAAATGATCTTCCGAAAGCAATACTCCGGAGCATTTTTCCCTCATTTTTGCAGCATTTTCCCCAGTTGTAAAACCCAGAGAGGTGATGACATTATCCGATATTAAAAAAACTGATTTCATCCTTTTTTATAAAGCCACTTTTCTTTCCACTGCTGATAGCAATCAGGATTTGTAATAGAAAGTTCGCCATCTTTAAGAAAAACCTGAATGGTTTTTCCTGTTGTAAGCACTTCCCGTCCCCTTGTAGTATCTCTGAATATTTTATAATCAAATATGATTTTTGCTGCTTCGGTTGGAACAAATGTAGTCTCTACAATTGCTTTCTCCTGAAGTCTTAGAGGCCTTTTATAATCGCAGTTTGCTGTTACAAGAGGAGTTAAATACCCCTGTGAGCTGTATAATTCAACAAAATCAAGGTCAAATTCCTTCCCGAATGCATCCCTTCCGTCTTCAAAAAATTTGAGATAATTTCCATGCCAGACAATACCCATCGCATCCACCTCGCAAAATCTGACTTTTATCTCTGTCCTGGCAACTAGTAAATTTGTTTCCAACTCTTATTTATTAAAATCCGAATTCTTTTTGATTATAAAGCCTAGTCTTCATTAACTTCTGACTTTAAATTTATTATAAAAATAGGCCATAATTAGCATTGCTCCAAAAAAACCAATCAACGCTGAAATTTCGGGCAATATTTCCTGTACCCCTGCTCCCCTCAGAAATAGATTATAGAAAGTTTCCATAGCCCATCCCAAGGGAGAAATGACACTCATTTTTCTTAATATTTCCGGCATCACAAAAACCGGTATCCAGATACCTCCTATTGCCGCAAGTATTACTATAGAAACGGCTGCAAATGTGGAAGATTGCTGATGAGTTTTAAATATGGTTCCCAGGAGCACGCCAAAACCCGTGGCTGCTAATCCGATAGAAACTACTGCTAATACAAGTGCTGGTGCGTCTTGCCCGATATCAAGGGAAGGTAAACCTAGAAGCGGCATTAAGTAAATTCCTGCCAGCATCATCAGCGCAAACTGCACCAGGGTAATTAACAAGTAGGCCACAACCTTGCCAATCATTACCACTAAAGAAGTACCAGGAATCGTTTTTAATCTCAAAGCACTGCCATCTTCTCTTTCTTTTATGATGCTGCCAGCTAAAGGAAGGACGATAAAGAAAATTCCAAAGATTGTCCAGGCTGGAACATTATGTTGCACTGAATTCATAGACAAACCTTCTAATTCAGGCTTAGCTGCTTTCTGGTCTAACTCTATAAATCTTCTTGTATCAATACTAAACTGATTCCCATTCGGAAAATACTGAGAAAGATGTTGCGAGATGACCTTTATAGATTGGCTGGCTTGATACCCATCCAGGATTTTATCCAAAGCCAGTTGTACTGACTTTTTGAAGGATGCCTGTAAAGCTGGATCATAAATAACCTGAACGGCTGCATGCAGAGAATCTTTGATACCATCAGAAGGACCATTGGTAAGTTCTCCAAAAGCCCTGCTGATGTCTCTGCTGATATGGGTTTGCAGCATCAAAGAAGTACCGGGAGGGACAATTACTCCAACTTTGTAAGTTCCATTATTTACTTCTTCTCTGATATTGTTTATATCAGTTTTTGAATATTCTGACTGTGTTACCTTAAATATCCCTGCCTGGCTCAGGCCTTGTGCTATAGCCTTGCCGCATTCATCTCTGTCCTGATCTAAGATGATTACCTTTATTTCCGCCTGCTGATAATCCCTGAAAGGACCATCTTGAATCAATGCCATGATGATGATCATTGTTAAGGGCATCAGAAACAAGATTGCCAGACCCGCTTTGTCACGGATCAGGATCAAAAGTTCTTTATAAATGGCAAAGAAAACTTTCATGTTAATCTCTCAATTCCTTTCCTGTAAGTTTGATAAACAGGTCTTCCAGATTTGAACATGGATTTTCCTGGGCTATCAGTTGTGCTGGTGCTCCCTCCTTAATGATTCTGCCTTTGTCTATGATGGCAATTCTGTTGCAAAGATCTTCAGCTTCTTCCAGGTAGTGACTTGTATAAATTACTGTAGTTCCCTTACTGTTGATTTCTTTTAGGGTTTCCAGAATGAGCACACGAGATTGAACGTCAACGCCCACTGTAGGCTCATCAAGGATAATTATAGAAGGTTTATGAAGGATACCTGCAATTAGGTTTACTCGGCGCTTCATACCAGTGGAGTACTCGCTTATTTTTTTATAGCGATGATTTGACAGGCCCATTTTGGTAAGCCAAAAATCAACTTCACTTTTGATAGTATTTCCAGGTATGCCATACATGCGTCCAAAGAAACTAAGATTTTCTTCCGCAGTCAGCGAAGGGTATAAAGCTATATCCTGCGGAACCAGCCCGTAAATTTTTTTTATTTTCTCAGGGAATTTCAGGATATCGGTTTCATTCATATAAGCAGTACCGATATTTGCAGAAGAAAGCCCGCAGATAATGGAAATCAAAGTAGTTTTACCGGCTCCATTAGGACCAAGTAATCCAAAAAAATCGCCCTTTTGAATAGTCAAATTTACACCCGTGAGCGCAGGAGCAAATCCCTTTTTATAGGTTTTGAAAAGATTATTTACCTGAACCACTTTTTATAAACTAATTTTTTTCAGTTTGGTAAAGATTGCCTTTTCACGATCTGCACATTCCAGTAATATATCTGATAATGTTGTATAAGATACAGCAGAAGAAGCCCTTCCTTTACAGATTCTTCCTGCTTCAAATGCAAAATCTCTCCACCTGTCTCCGGTTTCGGTAACTTCCTGAGCTACTTCCTGAAGCCATGGTTGTTGAAGATGATTAGATGCTTCCTGAAGAAATGCACCAAATATAAATCTAAACCCTCCACCTCCTGTTCCGATTTCTTCCTGCATTCTTATTACTTGTCCCAGATATAAAATCGCCCTTCTTTCATCAAGCTTATCTGGCCATTTTTTCAGGCTCTTAGCAAGAAACCTGATTCCCTTCACACCAAAAAGCGGAATAGGGACATTCAACATATCTCCTGCTGTCTGCTTAATTCCTTTGACAATTGCAGGTTTAAAGTCATATGAAGATGGTACTGCAGTCGGGTAGTACATTTTACCTTTGGGAGGCATTGTCCCTTTTGCAAATCTGGCTCTCACCAGATCATCATAATCTATTTCACAAGTCTCTTCAAGAACCGGATCGCTCACCAAATACTTTCCATTTCTCTTTCCAAAAACAACAATATTGTGAGCGTTAAAATGAAATCGTAAAGCTTTAGGTAAATAGGGAAGATAAAACACGCTTGTTAGCAATCCGACGGGCAAGCCCTTTTCTAAAGTCCTATCCAACTCTTCCATCGCTTTTGTTTCACTTCTGAAAGTTGTGGAGTGTATGGAAATGCCAAGCCTTGAGCTTACCCTTTTGAATATCCATCCTGGAAGAATTCTGTAAGAGGTAACGGGTAATCCATTTAGTTTAACAAATGGCAGGTAGCTAAAAAACAATCCTGAGCCTACACCAAAAACCATTGGCTCAGAGATACCAAGATTGTGGAACTTAAGTAGATTAGATACTGCACCATTTTCACAGTGCGCACTCTGATTATGTTCAAATTGCACTTCCAAGGTTATTCAGTTTTTTTTAGTTGTGCTACAGATATATTCAAAGCACGGGCATATTTTTCAAGGGTTTTCTGGCTTAGCTTTGCAAATGCAGAAGGGCGCAAATGCCAGATAATTTTGAACCATGAAACGCCGGACAATTCTGCCAGCATCCCTTTAGTAATCATATTTTTTTCAAGATGAAAAAGCAATGGACTGGCTTTACCGGTCACCACCTTCTGTCTTGCCGCTTCAACCTTTTCATTGATTACTTCCCAGGCTTGGTCCAGAGCGATATTTTCAGGTTCCCAACCAGCAGTCTTAACTTTTGTATAAGTACCGTTTTTATCAGTTGCATATAAAACTTTCCTGACGCCTTCAAGTGCACCATGATCCTGAGGAACCTGATCTTTTTCCATAAAAGCTAATTAATCTTTTTTAACGAAAATTTTCATTTCACATTCAGCAACTGCATTTCCATTGCAGGTACAAAATGCTTTAATAAGCAGGACGCCCATTACTTCATTTTCAAATCTCACCTCGGTCACCAGCTCGGAATGGACAGGAGGCAGTGAATGGATTTTCAATCCCTTAATTGCCCCAATATATCCAACAGGAGCCCCTTTTAACTCACCACTATTGTCAGATTTCTGTCTGTTAATTTCGTATCCCATACGAAGAGCAGCCGTCTGAGCCATGTTCTCCACCAGCCCTGGCTCTCTGAAAAAGCCGTTATAAGAAAAAATATTATCCTCTTTCAGAGTCAGTCCGCTTACAGTTTTTACATCATCAGAAAACAAAAGCTTGTCTACCATTACAAATGGTTCTTTTTGAGGAACCATATTAACAACTACATCGCCTTCGTAAATTGGACTATTGGAATTCATTTTAATAAAATTTTAAAACTTAAAAGACAGTCAGAAGCGCATACGAATAAGAGAATCGTGCACTTTCCGGAACTGCCAGCAATAATTTATCGCCTATATTTAATTTCCCTGAACTTAAAATTTCCTCTACCATCACAAACACTGAAGCCGCTCCGATATTTCCTACACTGGTGAGATTAGTAAACCACTTTTCCTGAGGAATCTCAATATTATACTTTGATAGTTCTTCTGCAATCTTAAACCTGAAGAACTCCGAGGAAAGATGTGGAAGTACATAATTGATTTCTTTAACGTCAAAATTTCGCTTTTTACAGATTCCCTTTAAAGCCCTTGCAGCTAAAACAGAAATATGCTGATCCAGCAGTTTGACATCCTGTTTCATTGCCATTACAGAGTTGTCGGCAATAGCTTTAGGATCCATTTGTTTAAAGCTTATAAGATTTCCTTTTTCATCTTTGTCAGAAGCAGCATACATACAAGTCTCCACTTCATTGGCAAAAGAAACACTATCAACCCATTCTATTTTTAGTGACAAACCATTCTCAGCAGGTTTATCCTCCAAAAGAAAAGCACCTGACCCGTCGGAAAGCATCCATCTCAAGAAATCTTTTTCAAAAGCGAGAATTGGTTTTTCCTCCATTTCTCCGATCTTTTTTGCTTCCTCTTCATAATTTTTAGCCTGAAGCATAGGAGAACAAAGTTCTGAGCCTACGATTACAGCATTTGAAGTATTTTCAGACTGAATAGACATAAAACCAATCTTCAGCGCATGCATTCCCGAACAACAATTTCCCATTGGAGAATAAGTTTCCAACGGTCTTCCTCCGAGGTAACCGTGAACCATAATTGTATGAGATGGCATGATTTGATCAGGATATGAAGTACCACATGCAAGCAGTTCTATATCATCCTGATTAAATGAACTGTCGAATAAAGATCTGACAGCTTCTGCCGCCAGCTGAGCGTTATTATGAGTTAGTTTACCCTCTTTGTTAAGCGCATAGTATCTTGTTTTAATACCATTATTCCTTAATACTATTTTCTTAGCTCTCGAAGGTTTGCCATTAATAAATCCCAGGTAAGTCTCCATTTCATCAATTGAAACCGGATCATTAGGCAAATATTTCGCAACCCTTGTTATAAATACTTCCTTCATTAATAACTTCTCTTATGAAAAACTCTAATTGAACCGGTAGAAAACCGCAGTCAACTAAATGCTTAAGTCAAACAAACAGTAAAACTAATGGATTTCCTCTTAAGAATCGCTAAAAATAATACTTTAAATATTAAATTTAACGCCGGTTGGGATTGAAAATAGCTCTATTTCACCCCGGAAAAATAAGCCACCTTCCTTTTCATTGGCCCCCATAGAAGTATTCTTTTAATATTTGCAACTATAAACATAATTGGAGTACCAATGATGATTACAAATACTAGATAATATAAAAAAAATGATAAAGCTGCTTTTCGTTTTGAATTACCTGAACGTCCTAATTTGCTGATAGCTTTAGCCCAGATTTTAAATATCTTAGACCCAGTCATTTCCATGGTCATCAATGGCTGTTTGATTTCTACAGCTCCTGCTTTTACCAGAGAATCCTGGAGGTTTTCCAGTTGATTTCCGGATAAATATTTATAGATAATTTCTCCATATGCCGAAGCCCCTTTGATGTCCGAATCTGAAACTCCCGAAGCTGGCAAAAATCCCCAATAATTTGCCTTCTTTCCTTTCATCAGCCAACCAATGATTGTAACAAGGCTTACCAGATTATGTGATTTATCAAACAAAGCAATGTTTCCAACGAGATGCCCCCCTGCTGCTTTTATATAGGCTTTCGCCTTTTCCTGGCCTGAAATCCACATGTTGCGGCAAGCTATAACTGTTATGACCGGTTTACCTTTTAAAATCCTTTTTCCTTCTTCACTTTGGAGAAATGAACAAGCAGGTAAACTGGGTGACAAATACCATGGCTGATATCCGAATATTACAAGGTCAAAATCAGAATTCTGAATTTGAAGAGGTTTCATTTTTACAGATTCCTGATGAACGGTTTCGGGAAACACGTCTAAAAATTCATCTGCAGACCAGGGAAAATTATAGTTATTCTCAGGCTGGAGTTGTTCAAAAGTAAATTCTATATCTTTTTTATTCAATCCTGAACAAACAGACTTCACTACTGCTGTCAATTGACCGGTTTGTGAATACCAAAGAACAAGTACTTTTTTCATGAATGTGAGTTTTTTGCCCAGAAGTTATAAAAATTAAACCATTGTTCCGGATAAGTTTTTACCATCCTTTCAACTTCTGTTACATATTCTTTCACCATTTCCTCGACATTTCCATTACTAATCTTTGGGGGTGTAGCGAAGAAGTGATAATGCTTGTCTGTTTCTTTTACAGCAAATACATAGCTGTAAGGTACTTTTAAAGCCTTTGCAAGCTGGAAAGGACCTAATGGAAAAAGGGCCTCTTTTCCCAGAAAATCAGTTGAAATAACCTTTCCTCCCTCTACATATCTGTCACCATGAATGCAGATAATCTCCTGATTTTTTAAAGCTTTATTAATTTCGAAGATGTGAGAAAGATCATCTTTCACTGGGATTATATTAACAGGTCGTTCCCCGTATATTTCAGAAAAATAACTTTTAATCTTTTCATGCTCTGCATCGAACATGACAATATTTATTTTTGCTTTGATCTCATTTAAGAGATGGCCTGCGACCTCATAATTGCCTATGTGAGCACTGATAAAAATTCCACCTTTACCTTGAGCGGCAATTTCCCTCAAATGGAACTGGCCATCATGATTTATGGTAAACCTGTTTCTTATTCCCCCCATAATAGCAACCTTGTCTATTAAGGTTTGTCCAAAAACATAATAGTTTTTATATACTTTAAGCCAGGCTGTGAAGTACTTATATTTGAGAATTTCTCTGAAAAAATGGAATGATGATTTGGTTGACTTTAATGAGAAAAACAAATAGTAAAGTGCAACAAAACGAAGTACCAGATATGCGATTTTAAGACCAAGGTGCCTGATCAGGAATACAAATATTTTGTGTCCTAATAAGGAACCCTGGGTTTTTCCTTTCCAGGCCATTATTACTTAGCTTCCTGTTTCTCGCCTACCTTACTTAAAATGTAGTTATAAAAATCCTGGAAGTTAACAATTCCGACGAAATCTTCACCTTTAACTTTAAATCCGAAATTACTTTCAATAACAACTACAAGGTCTACATAGTCAAGGCTATCAAGACCAAGGGTTTCTTTCAGGTTGGCTTCGGGAGTTATTTTATCAGCATCCACCTCAAACTCTTCAACCAAAAAGCCATTAATTTTTTCAATAATTTCCTGATTTTTCATTTTACCTCTAAGTATATTTTTTATTTTACCTTTTTTAATATTAATGAGGAGTTGGTTCCTCCGAAGCCGAATGAATTAGACAGCAAAGTGTCGATATTCTTTTCAACTGTTTTTGTAGCGATATTTAGTTTTGCGGAATCCTCATCTGGGGTTTCAAGATTGATGTTTGGTGCAACAAAATCATTTTGCATCATCAACAATGAATAAACTATTTCACTCGCTCCTGCCATCCAGCATTCATGCCCTGTCATTGACTTGGTTGAGCTTACCAGTGGTTTTGAACTTCCGAAAACGGAATCCAGAGCCCTAGCTTCATACATATCTCCAACAGGTGTTGACGTTGCATGAGCATTAACATAATCTATTAAATCCGCTGGAATTCCTGCATCCCTCAAAGACATTTCCAGTGCCCTTACGGGACCTTCAACATTTGGTTGCGAGATGTGGCCTCCGTTTGAAGAAAATCCATATCCGATAATTTCGGCAAGAATCGGTGCACCTCTTTCTATAGCCGATTCATAGCTTTCAATAATAACAGTTGCTGCCCCACCGCTAGGTACCAGGCCGTCTCTGTTTTTATCAAAAGGTCTTGATGCCCTTGTAGGTTCATCAACTCTTACTGAAAACGTACTTAACGCATCAAAATTACCCATTGAAAACGGATTGATTTCCTGTGCTCCTCCACAAATTACCCCCTTCTGAAGTCCATGTTTGATCAGAAAGTAACCTATTCCGATAGCATGAGAGCCGCTGGCACAGGCTCCGCTAACAGTGAAGTTTACACCTTTGAGCTTAAATATTGTTGCCAGGTTCATGGTTACTGTGGAATTCATTGACTGAAATACAGATCCGGAACCTACCAGTGTGGTATCTTTTTTATCTCTTATTATATCCGTTGCTTCAATTACAGCTCTTGCAGAACTGTCATTTCCAAACAACACACCAAACTCGTTTCTGTCAATAATTTCTTCATCGAGCTTAGCATTTTTAATTGCTTCCAAAGTAGATAGATAAGCATATTCACCTTGTTCCGCCAGACCAATTCTTTGTCTTCTGTCAAGTATTCCTTTCAGAACCGGTTTTTCAACCATCCCGGTAAGTGGCGAACGAAAACCCATAATTCTTCGCTCTTCATCAAATACAATTCCTGACTTTCCCTTATAAAGAGAATCGCGCACTTGATCCAGGCCTGTTCCCAGGCAGGAATAAATACCAATTCCAGTAATAACTACCCTGTTCATTTATACTAGGTGATTCTTATATTAAATACTAGGTATACAATCCTCCATTTACAGATATTACCTCTCCGGTAACATATGATGCCTTGTCTGAAGCTAGAAATGATACAACATTCGAAACCTCCTCTGCAGTTCCAAATCTGGCCAAAGGAATTAATGATTTAAATTCTTTTTCATTAATATCTTTTGTCATATCTGTTACAATAAAGCCTGGAGCCACGGCATTGACGGTTACTCCTCTTCTCCCTACTTCCTGCGCCAAGGCTTTTGTTGCTCCTATTATTGCTGCTTTGCTGGCAGAATAATTTGTTTGTCCCGGCATTCCCTTGATTCCAGAAAGAGAGACAACGTTTACTATTCTTCCATATTTATTAACCAACATTCCCTTTACAACCAGTCTGGTTATGTAAAAGAAACCATTAAGGCTTATATCAAGTACACCATGCCACTCCTCTTCACTCATCCACATCAGAAGATTATCTTTTCTGATTCCGGCATTGTTGACTAAAACCTCTATTACTTTATCAGGATTTTTTTCGAGCCAGGTTCCCAAGACGCCTTCAACTTCTTCTTTTTTAGAAACATTGAATTGCATTAGTTCACCATCACTACCCTTTTCTCTTATTAGCTCAAGTGTCTTTTCTGCTTCCTGAACGTTTGATTGAAAATTGATGAGAATTTTATAGCCCATCTCTGCGAGATTCAGACACACAGCTCTTCCAATCCCTCTTGAACCTCCTGTAACTAAAGCGTATTTCATTATTAAAAAAATTTATTATTTCTTTCAAACAATTTCCTGCATATCAGGTTAATGATCTAGGATAAGTGTAGACATTATCTACAAATATAATAAAATATATTTCTACCCAGCCCTAATTTCAAGGATTCCCCTTTATTTTAAATGCTATCAGGCTTATTATCAATCAAATACTGCTTGACTTTTTTGATATCACCATATTTAGGAAGGTCATTTTCAAACCTTGGGAAAATTTTCCTTAAAGCTTGATAAACCTTATGAGTCTTGCCAGACAGTTTACCTTCAATATCCAGATAATCTATTCCCTGAAGAATTGACATCATCTCTATTGATATTACTTCGAAAGTATTTTCAATCACCTTTTTGGTAAGCAAGGCAGAATTGGTTCCCATGCTAACAATATCCTGATTATCATTATTATTAGGAATACTGTGAACATACATAGGATTACTTAAAACCTGATTTTCTGCAGTTGTAGAAGTTGCAGTAAACTGAACACCTTGCATTCCAAAATTCAAACCTAGTTTACCAAGATTTGCAAATGGAGGAATCTTGCCATTTAGTTTATTATTCATCAGGTAATTCAATTGCCTTTCTGCAAGCATAGAAAGCTTCGTGATGGCAATTTTTAATTTATCCATTTCCAGAGAAATGTAATCACCATGAAAATTACCTCCGTGGAATACATTTTCAGCTATTGAATCAATGACAGGATTATCATTTGCCGAATTCAGCTCATTTATCAGAATTTCTTCTGCATACTTGATGGTGTCTTTAATCGGCCCTAGTATTTGAGGTACACATCTTAAAGAATAATATTCCTGCACCTTATCTTCCAGCACATATTCTTCCACTTTCTTTTTATACAGCTCTTCCTGTCTGTTTCTGGTAAGCTTACTGTCGTGAAGAATATTTCTCATCCTCTCAGCTATTTCCAACTGCCCTCTATGTCTTTTTACCTGATTTAACTCAAGGGAAAAATGATCATCATAGGAGTTGACCAGCTCATTGAGCATACAAGAGGCATAAGTACTCCACTCTATAAGGTTTTGCGCATGAATCAAATTTACCAGACCTATTCCCGTCATACATGAAGTTCCGTTCATGATGGCAAGTCCTTCCCTTCCACTAACTTTCAAAGGGGAAATTTTATATTCTTTATAAACTTCTGAAGCAGGTCTTATCTGGTTTTTCGAAGACACTTCTCCCTCTCCGATCAAACCAAGCGCCAAATGAGCCAATTGAACAAGGTCGCCGCTGGCTCCTACACCTCCATGCTCAAATATAACCGGATATATTTCGTTATTAATCAAATCTTTCAGCAGTGCAGCAACGTCGAAAGGAATACCAGAACATGCCTGGCATAGTGAATTCAACCTGGCTATCATAACTGCTTTCAGATACATATCGGGCAATACGGCACCTACCCCGGATGAATGACTTCTGATAAGGTTGTACTGAAGATCAATCTGATCCTTTTCGTCAATTCTGTATTGAGCCATTGGCCCAAACCCTGTATTGATTCCATAGATCAGTTTATCTTTTGAAAAATAACTTAAAAAATCATGGTTTTTCTTTATTCTTTCTTCAATAGATGTATGAATTGTAATAAGCTCTTTACCCGTCAATATTCTTTCAATTTCAGACAAATCGAGCTTTTTTTCTCCAATAGTAACCATCAGACTTATAAAATCAATTTTAGATTATTTTTTACTAACCCTACAGAAGCGGATAATCGTAAAAAACCAATATTAGTTCCCAATACGATTAATTGTAAAAAAACTTATAACTTTTCAAGGGGCATAAGCTTTTTTACCTTTGATTAAAAATCAGGGCTCAAAATTAATGTAACTTTCGACCTTTAAAAAAATTTTTCTTCAAAGTTGTGGAAAGTATATTCAAAATGAAACTGCTTTAATAAAAAAACGTCGATTTCAATCGTTCGATCATCCAAATACCTCAATACTTTATTAAAAGATGAAAAAAATAACCTTTTTTATTTCACTCTCTCTACTGGTTTTGAAAGGAGCGATAGCTCAAAATATCAAACCTGACTTATTTTCTGCAAAAAAAAGAAATCCACACACACACACATCTGTCAGAAAAGCTTCAGACATAACGATCGATGGTAGACTAAACAGGAATGCTCTTCCCTATCTTCTCAATGCTGTTCCTGCAAGTCAAGGAAACACAACCTTTTTGATCTCTTTAGATCAAGAAAAAAAAACTCCTTACTTTATAAAGCGAAAATCATCAAATACCAAAAATACTAGAAAGCTCTCCTTAAATGCCCCTGAGCTTTGCAAAAAAGAAGCTGCTAATTTTCTTAATGAAATTAAACCTGTTTTAAAACTTCGCAACAGTGCCAATGAATTTGAAATTCAAGATACCATAGAAGGAGATTTAAGACACATCCGTTTTACTCAAAAGGTTGGCGGGATTCCAGTTTTGGGAGGTGATGGTATAATTCACCTAAGCGAAGATGGCAACCATACTTTTCATGGACAAATTGAAAATGTAGATGCAAACTTGAGCACAACACCATCTATAAGTGCAAAACAGGTAATCGAAACTGCAGTCAATGACCTAAAAAAAACATTATCTGTAAGGACTCTATCAGCGAAAGAACAACAGGTCCTTGAATATAAAGGTCCTGAAGCAACTCTTGTAATTGTACCGAGATCCGAAATGATTAAACTTTATGAGTTGGCATGGGAAATTAGTATAAGACCCAATCTAATCGACCATTATCACTATTATGTAAGTGCTATTACGGGGAAAATAATCTTTAAAGAAAATCATACATGTACTGCAGTGCATGCGACAGGTACGGCACCCGATTTAAATGGGGTAAACCAGACTGTGACCAGCTATCAGGACGGCACTACCTTTTACCTGATTGATACTTCTACCCCAATGTTCAGTGCCAAATCAGTTTTACCGGAACAACCTGTGGGGGCAATTTGGACAATGAATGCTGAAAATACCGATCTTACCAGCATTGCGCAGATAACATCTTCTACTGCTTCTTCCTGGACTCCAACAGCTGTATCAGCTCACAGCAATGCTAAAGTTTGCTATGACTATTACAAAAACACCCATAACAGAAACTCATTGAATGGTCAGGGAGGAAATATTATCTCTGTAATAAATGTAACTGATGGTGGAAAATCTATGGAAAATGCTTACTGGAATGGTAAACTAATGGCATATGGAAATGGAGGTTCTTATTTCAAACCTTTGGCAGGGGCACTGGACGTAGCTGCACATGAAATGACACATGGAGTAATTCAGAATAGCTGCAATCTCAAATATTCCGGACAAACAGGTGCAATCAACGAATCTCTGGCTGATATCTTCGGTTCATTAGTAGATCGTGATGATTGGAAAATCGGAGAAGCTATTACAAAGAATTTCACTTTGTTTCCTTCAGGAGCATTAAGAGATATTTCAAATCCTCATAATGGTGGCTCTTCCAAATCTGATTATTGCTGGCAGCCCGCCCATATGGATGAATTTGTGATTACTTCAAGTGATAATGGAGGTGTGCATACTAATAGCGGTATTCCAAACAAGGCATTTTATTTATTTGCTACTCAGGTCACCAAAGAAAAAGCTGAAAAAGTTTATTACCTGGCCATGACTAAATACCTATTTGCCTCTTCTCGCTTTATTGATCTGAGAATATCTGTGGTTAGTGCAGCTACTGAACTTTATGGAGAAAATTCAAATGAGGTTACTCAAGCCAAATCTGCTTTTGACCAGGTAGGAATTCTTGAAGGACAAGCAACTAAAATTGAAGAAAACCTTCCTGAAAATCCAGGAGATGAGTTTCTACTTGTGACTAAAACACTAAAAGACAATTACAGACTTGAAACCATAAAGACTGCCACTTCTCAAAAAAATTTGATAACATCTAGCAAAGTAGGAAGAAAACCAAGTATCTCCGACAACGGAAGTGTCATGTATTTTGTCACACCGGATGGTGTTATCAAGCAGATCTATACAACTGGCAATTCTGAGATAATTTTTGATAATTCCAGAAAGTGGAATAATGTATCCGTTTCAAAAGACGGAACAAAAATAGCTGCCGTAACTGATGATGAAGATTCTTCAATTTATGTAAGAAAAACTTCAGGAACATCTCCATGGGTACGTTTTATTTTATACAACCCGACCTTCACTCCTGATTCGATAGAAATAAGATCTAACGGTCCTAAATATGCTGATGCCCTGGAATGGGATCATTTTGGAGAAAGAATTATGTATGATTGTTACAACCTAATCAAAGGAGACAAGGATAGTGTAGTATTCTGGGACGTTAATTTTATAAAAGTATGGGACAATGCTGAAAATGATTTTTCTGACGGAACCGTAACCAAACTCTATGCTGACCTTCCACAGGACATTAGTATTGGTAATCCTACATTTTCCAAAAACTCGCCTTATATCATCGCATATGAGATAATAGATGAATATGTCGGCTACGTAGATATGGTCTCTACTAATCTTGAAACATCCGAAAGTAATTTTATTCTGAATGGCAATAATGGGATGTTATGCTTTCCAAGCTTTAATAAGTCCGACACTAAAATTGGTTTTACCACCATGGGAGCAAGAATACAAGATACAGTTTTTGCATATGTAAATATGGATGTAGATAAAATTACTCCGATCGATGGCTTCTATGACCCAACCATAACCGGAAAATATTTTAATTACTATGCAAATGGGGACCGCGTCCTGGGCAATGAACCACAAACAAAGTCTGAAAATTTTAGAATATATCCCAATCCGTTTGATAATATCATAACAATTGATTTTAATATTATCGGTTCAACGGAAATTATACTGATAAATAGTTTAGGGCAAAATGTCTATCAGGAAACACTGAACCTGAATGGTTTCACTCAGCACCAACTTACAATGCCTGAGCTCAAAGCTGGAACTTACATCATTAAAATCATTTCAAAAGATGGTATATTCACATCTAAGTTGCTTAAGTTATAGATTAAAATTATCATAACTCCGGATTCGGATGTTCTTTATACTATCCAAAATATTATTCTACTTAGTAATGCCAATGGTCTGGATCATTGGCATTCTTATTTATTCCATATTTACCAGAGATGTCAGAAGAAAAAAAGCAGCTGTCATTTCTGCGACATTATTGCTTCTTTTTTTCTCCAACGAATTTATTGTTAATAAAGCCCTTTTATATTGGGAAGAAGCTCCTGTCCCAATAGCTGATCTGCAATCAGGCTATACAGCAGTCGTACTGACAGGAATAACAGAGTCTAACAAGTCTCCCAAAGATCGTATCTATTACAATAAAGGAGCTGATCGACTTCTTCATACACTTCAACTTTACAGGGAACATAAAATAAAATCTATCATTATTTCAGGAGGTGCAGCAGTAGTGGTTGGAGAGCAAATTCCTGAAGCTGAAAGTCTGAAAAAAACATTTTTAAATGCAGCAATTCCATCAAATGCAATGATTATTGAGACTGAATCCCGAAATACCATGGAGAATGCATTGTTTACCAAAAAAATAATTGACTCACTGAATTTAAAAGGCCCTTTCCTACTTGTTACTTCAGCATTTCATATGAAGAGAGCAAATGGATGTTTTAAAAAAGCAGGTATTGAAGTTACAGAATATCCAACTGACTTTTATTCTACAGATGGTAAATTTACCCCAGATTATTTGATCATACCTTCGGAAAGGGCGCTCTCAAAATGGAGCCTGCTAATCCATGAAATTTTAGGATATTGGGTATATAGAATAATGGGTTATAGTATTCCTACTTAACCCAAACAGATTTAATATTTACAAACTCTCTGATCCCAAATGCAGCAAGCTCCCTTCCGTATCCGGAAAGTTTAACTCCACCAAATGGAAGTCTTGGATCCGATTTTACCATACCATTGATAAATACAGAACCTGATTCTATATGTCGCGCTAAAACTTTACCTTTTTCAAAATCTCCTGTCCAGATAGAAGCTCCGAGTCCATACTTGCTTTGATTTGCCATATTAATAGCTTCCTGTTCATGATGAACACTTATAATGGCAGCTACTGGTCCAAAAAGCTCTTCATCAAAAGCTGGCATGCCTGGTTTAACATTATCAAGTATTGTTGGGGTAAAAACAGCACCTTTTGGAGGTATTCCTCCAACTACCACAGAAGCTCCCAAAGCAATACTTTTTTGAACCTGAGCATGAAGACTTTCGGCGAGGTCCTTTCTTGCGAGAGGTCCAACCTGAACCTCTGGAAGCAATGGGTCTCCAAGTTTTAAGACACTGATTGCCTTTGCCATCACCTCAACAAATTGATTTTTAATTGAATCCATCACAATAAATCGTTTAGCGGCGATACAACTTTGGCCATTATTTATCATTCTTGCCTTCACTGCCCACATAGCTGCCTCTTCAATATTGGCGTCTTTCAGAACAATAAAGGGATCACTTCCTCCAAGCTCAAGGACAGTTTTTTTAAGATTCGCACCAGCAGATGCTGCGACTTTCATTCCAGCCTGTTCACTACCTGTAAGTGTCACGGCTTTAATCGTTTTGTGAGCAATAAGCCTGTCAGTATCTTCTCCAGATATTAATACAGATTGAAAAACACCTTTGGGAAAACCGGCTTCTTCAAATAAATCTTGTATCGCCAATGCACATTGAGGTACATTGGAAGCATGTTTCAGGATACCTGTATTTCCCGCCATAATTGTCGGAGCAGCAAATCTGAATACCTGCCAAAAGGGAAAATTCCATGGCATGATTGCGAGAATACATCCTAATGGATCAAACTCAACATAACTTTCAGAAGCATCAGAAATTATCAAATCATCTTTAAGGAAAAATTCTGCATTTTCAGCATAGTACTCACAAACCCATGCACACTTCTCCACCTCTGCTTCTGCTTCCTTTATCGGTTTACCCATTTCAGAAGTCATAAGAGCAGAGAGATATCCCTTTTTTTCCCTGAGCTTCCCAGCTATTTTATTGAACAGAGAACTTCTTTTTTCAAAAGAATAGCCTTTCCACACTTTAAAAGCTTTTTCAGAAAAAGCCAAAACCTCATTTATTTTATCATCAGAATAAGATTCATATTCTTTCAATAATTGTCCTGAAAAGGGGTTTACAGATTTTATTTTTCCCATGATTGAAAATTAATTATTGAATAACTAAAATAAAAAAGGGCTGTTCCTTTCGGAAAGCCCTTTTTTATTTTTTTTAATTTTTGATTAGTCTTCGTAGTTGAATGAAGCCTTTTGTTCGCCAACGATTACATCAAATGCACCTGGCTCTGTTACGAAAGTTTTTTCATCCATGCCGATAAATGCAAGGTCACTCTTATTAAGTTCAAACTCTACAGTTTGAGTTTGCCCTGGAGCCAAAGAAATCTTTTTGAATTTTCTTAATCTCATCCAAGAAGGAGTAATTGTAGCAAAATGGTCTCTAGTATAAAGTTCTACAGCTTCTTTACCAGCTTTAGAACCTGCATTTTTCACATCTACAGTTACTTTAATTGATCCGTTTCCTTTAAGTGTAGGTGAACTTACTTTAAGGTTTGAATATTCAAATTTAGTATAGCTCAAACCAAAACCGAATGGCCATTGAGGTTTATATCCACCTTCTCCCATTTGACCAGGAGCAAGTTCAGTAACCTTATCGCTGTATTTATGGTCATAATGAATAATATCTCCACTAAATCTTGGGTAAGAGAATGGGAGTTTACCACTAGGGTTTACATCACCAAAAAGAACTTCAGCAATTGCATTGTGTCCTTGACTTCCTGGGATATAAGCATCAATGATACCTTTAGCTCCATCTTCAATTTTTCTGATAATTCTAGGTCTTCCTTCTACAAGAACGATTATTACTGGTTTACCAGCTTCATAAAGAGAAGCTACTAATTTTTGTTGCGCTTCAGGTAGATCAAGTTCGTCAATAACTCCAGGAGATTCTGCATAAGCATCTTCACCGATACATACAACAACGTAATCAACAGATTTTGCAAGTTCTACAGCTTTTTTAGCATCTGCTTCTTTATCAAACTCAGATCCTTTAGCATATAGAGTTGTTCCACCAGTATTCTTTGCTTTTATAGCATTAAAGATGTATGCGGTAGTATCTGGATAATATTTAGATTCATTTCCTTGCCAAGTATATGACCATGAACCATTAAGGGCAGTAATTGATTTAGCTGCAGGACCAGTAACTAATATTTTTTTTCCTTTAGCAAGAGGAAGAATGTTTTCTTTGTTTTTCAAAAGAGTTACAGATTCTCTCGCAGCTTCTAATGCAGCAGTTTTATATTCAGCCAAACCAAAATTCTTCATAGCATCTTTTTCAGGATATGCATTGATGAAAAGTCCGGTTCTGAATTTCAGAGTTAAAATTCTTCCTACAGCTTCGTTAATTCTTGCCTGAGAAACAGAACCCTCTTTTACAAGTTCTACAAGGTATTCGTAGAATGTATAATCGTGAGGAACCATACTCATATCAATACCAGCGTTTACTGCAAGCTTAACAGCTTCTTTCGGAGTCTGGGCAACTTTGTGCTTAGTATGAAGTCTGATAATATCTTCCCAGTCAGAAACAGCAAGACCTTTAAAGCCAAGCTCTTTTCTTAACACATCAGTCAATAAATATTTGCTTCCATGCACGGGAACACCATTGATTTCACTTGAGTTGATCATGATAGTGCTAGAACCAGCATTTACAGCAGCTCTGAAGGGAGGAAGGAAATATTCTCTTAAAACTCTTTCAGGAATATAAGCAGGAGTTCTGTCTTTACCTGATAGTGGCAATGAATAACCGATATAGTGCTTCATACATGAAGCCACTCTGTCAATTCTATTAAGGTTCCCGTCACCTTCCATACCTAAGATAGAAGCAACACCCATTTGACTTACTAAGTAAACATCTTCACCATAAGTCTCAGGGAATCTAGGCCAAAGCGGCTGTCTACCTACGTCTAAAACAGGAGCAAAATTCCATCTGATACCAGATGCTCTTGTTTCTTTAGCAGTGATTTCTCCTGCAAGTTTGGATAGTTCAATGTTACGAGTTGCTCCAATACCAATATTCTGAGGGAATAAAGTTGACTTTGAAGTGAAAGTCACACCATGGATTGCGTCGATACCATAAAGCACTGGGATTTTATTAGCAGTTTGCTTTGTAGCAACATCCTGGATAGCTGTAATAATCTGATGCCATGTTTCAACAGAGTAAGCATGGTTAATTGCATTAAGAATAGAACCAACTTTATAATCCACTACAGCTTTTCTCAAAGCTTCAGGATCAATAGTTCCATCCATGTTACCGTAACCGCCTTTAAGGACAACGTTAAGGTTCACCTGAGTCATCTGGCCAACCTTTTCCTCAATACTCATTTTACCCAACAGTTCCTGAACTTTGGCTTCCACTTCAGCATCTGTCAATACAACAGGTGCAGAAGCCGCAGGAGTTTTAGATCCTTTTTTCTGCCCATAAGCGGGGCCTAGCAAGGTGGCTAAAAATATCATTGAACCGATCAGGGTTTTCAATGAAAATAAACGTTTCTCCATAAAATGTTTTAAATGATGCTTTTTAAGATAAGTTTAATAAAAAGAAAAAGCTGTTCCCTTACGGAAACAGCTTCAAAGCTAATTATATTTTTATTTAAATCCGAAAAATAATGGCAGAGTTAAAATGGTTCAGGCTAAATTATTTCTTTGCCTTTGCATCTTCTGCAGTCATCATTTTTATTTCGTCAATCACAAGACTTCCAGTATAGGCCTTTCCTCCAGGATTAATATAAAATAAAATTTGAACTATCTTAGCAGGATTTACTTTCTGTTTTGTCGGGAAAGACTGTTCGAACTTACCAGTAAAATCGAAATACAAATCTACGAAATCAGCTCCGGCAGCAACTGTCTGCACTACAGGCTTAAGATTTGTGGAGTACCCATCAATATCTTTCACATCAAGTCTTATTTGCCCAGCTTTATCAGCTTTAACTCTTACTTTAACAACAGGTGTTGCTGTAAAGTCAGTTGATAAAAAGCCTCTTCCGAATGTTTCATACATTGGACCAACTCCATTCAATTCTACTTTTAGATCTTCACCTGCTTTTGAAAGTTTCACTTTATCACTTCCACCATACCACTTTACAATGCCATCCTTGAAATTATCAAGATTAACAATTTTGGAATTTACAGGAGTAGAAGCAGCCACAACTTCTTCTTCTTTTGCTTTCACAGTAGCTTCAATAACTGCAGGCTCTTCTGCCTTTTTCTCTGCAACAGGTTTGGTTTCTACTGCAGCCTTCTTTTCTGCAACTACTGCTTTCTTTTCTGGTGTAGAAGTTGCAGCTTTAGGAGCTTCTTTTGGCTTAGCAGTTTCTTTGACTGCTGGTGCTTCAGCAACAGGTTGAGCAGGAGTATCTTTTGCTATCGCAGTTTCCGTTGAAGCTGGAGTTGTTGTATTAGAAGAAGATGATGATGATTCCTCTTTTTTCTCCTCAACTTTTCCCTGACCTGTTAGTTCATTATACTTTTGTCTGGTGATTACTTCGATTTCATCGACATAGATCTTTCCTTCAAAAGCTGGTCCTCCCGGGTTAATGAAGAACAAGATATCCTTAATTTGAGCAGGATTCACAGTTTGATTGTCTGGATATACCTGAGAGAATTTCCCATTGTAATCATAGAAATAATCTCTGTATTCATTCAAAGCAATTTTGTGAGAAACTACACTGGCATTGGTAACTCTACCATCAGCATCTTTAACATCACCTCTAAGAATAGGCTCACTATCTCCGATGGCTTTGGCTCTAACTCTTACAATATCTGCCTTATTAAAATCTTTAATTGTAAATGCTCTACCAAAACACTCATATCCTGGTCCTGCTCCTGTTGCAGTAATAGCAAGTTCTTCACCTTCAGTCATCAGGTTAATTTTATCAGCAGCCCACCAAGAATCAATTGGCTCAGAGAAATCATCAATGATTCCACCAACAGCCGCCGGACCTGCAGCAGGTAATTCTGAAAGAGGTATCGCTTTTATTTCATCAATATAAAGTGTTCCGGTATAAGGAGAGCCTCCACCATTGATAAAGAATAATACTTCATTGATAATTTTAGGATCTACATCTTTAGATTCTGGCCAAGCCTGTTTCCATTTGCCTGTAAAATTGTAGTAGAAATCCTGATAAGGGCCGTTTTTCGGCACTTTGTTATTGGCAATCATATCTGCCATATAACCATTAGCATCACGAAATCTGATACTAACATTAGGAGCTGTTGCACCTTCCGAACGCATTCTAAGCTTAAGAACAGATGCTTCGGTAAAATCAAGCATTGTAATGGCACTACCAAAACACTCCCATTTCGGTCCAACATTTTTCATTTGGATTTTTAAGGTATCACCTTTTTTGGCCAGAGCAAGTTGATCGTTAGCTACCCACCAGCTGTATATTTCATTTGAAAAACCTTCAACAACTCCCTTATTGAATTTCAGAACCGGAACACCGAATTCCGGATCTTCAGCAACAGCAAGTTGACTACTGTCATCTAAAGTAGCTTTTTCAAGGCTTACACAGCCACTGAAAATGACGGGTAAGAAAAGTACCTTTATTGAATATTTAAAGAATTTCTTCATTTGTTAATGTCCTTATTAATTTTGAGGTAAAGGTTTACCGTAGGTAAAGATTGGATAGTCAAATATCAGATTTGTTTTAGCTCCACTTGGATCTGAAAGCAGTACAAATCCCATTTTACCCGCTTTATGAGGCTCTTTAATTCTGTTTCCAGGAATTGTTGTTGTGAATGAAAAGTCACTGTATTTAATAGACAATAACTTCCAACCTGTCCAGTTAATTTTAAAGTCATAAAACAACTCATCTTCGCTTGCCGACTCTACACCACCTTTTCCATTGTCATCCTCCTGAATTTTTATAGACCCTTTATCAGAAATATTCCCAGTTCCATAAACAAACATATTGAAATAAACACTATCAGGATTTGTAGAAGCTAATTTTAAAGTCTGAATAAAACCAGCACCGTCAACGTAAAAATCAACATTCGCATCTGTTGCATTTATCTTGAAATACTGATTTCCGGAAGGAGGTTTAATTGTCTTAGAATTTTGAGGAGAATATGCAACAGTTCCAAGGTAGTATTTTTCCTCATTAACTACTGTTGAGCCTGCCTCACCACCAAATTTATACCATCCTGCAGGCATTTTTAAATGTCCAGTTGTGGTTACTTTTTCAAAATCTTCGACAAGCTTACCATAAGATTTAGGAGTTTTAATAGTCAAGGTATCTCTTAACCTAATATTTGACCCTAGAAAACTTAACTCAGCAAACACACTATCATTTGCTGAGAAAAAATAAAGGCCATTATGTATCCCATCCCATATAACTTTACTTAAATCTGCAGCTTTACCAGTATAAGTTACGGCTGCTCCGTGGTTACTTGTAAGAGTTAGAAAATAAGTTACCTCTTGAGAAAACTGAGCATTAAATACTACTTGATTCTTAGTGAAATCTACCAGACTTGATGGTGTTCCTGCAAATTCGTTATTGACAACATAAAAACCCGGATCTGCATTTTTATACTCAGGTCCTATCATATTCTCAGGATGCTTATCACGCTTACAGCTAATTGAAGATATTACAGTCAAAGCTGTAATTCCCAACAATGCAATTTTTTTAAATCTTTTCATAATGAAATAAATGGTCTTAAGTTTTAGAATACCATTGTATAATTTAAGAAAATCTGATTGATTTTGTAATCAAAATCGCCTAAAGATGTTTGCAATTTGCTCTTGTTGTTATAAAATACTGCCTGGCCTGTAAAGTAAGTATTTTTAGTAAATCTGTATCTGATACCTGCAGCCAATAGACCTTGGTTAAAGCCCTGACTAAGAATGGTATTAGCCTGATCTACGTCACTATATCCCTGAACAGGGTTCACAACTTCATTAAACTCGTTTCTAGCAAGTAAAAATTCATTGCCTTTAGCAGTCAACATTTTATATCCAGCGATTAAATCAAAACTTTTAACAACTTCTACATTGATACCTGCATCTATTAACGTACTTTTCAGATCAATCTGATTTCCGCCATCTCTTTTTGTATGCTCATATCTGAAACCGAAGTTAAGACCTAAAGCTCTTTCCCAGTTAACCAACTTGTTAACGTTAAAGAATAATCCTCCTCTAACACCAGTAAATTTTCTTGTATCTGTAGAACCTTCACCTACAACTTCTGATAATAAATCCACCTTTACATCACCTTTTACTACCTTTTCCATTTCACCTACAGAAGCTCCGAATGAAATACCTTTTCTATTAGGTGTTGCTGTTCCATAAGGAGTTATATTGTTATATTCTGGTCTGTATGCCATTAACACCGGCATGATATTTAGGTTTCTAACATCTTCGTCTGATATTCTATCAAGTAACCCAACCTGTCTTATTACTCCGCCTTTAATTGTTGGGAATAATTCCGGAGCAAATGGGGTTGGTGCTACAGGATTTCCATAATCAAATATTCTTCTTGTTTGTGCTCCTGGGCTGCTAAAATTATCGCTTACATTTCTGTAAGATACAAATAACTTAACTTTCAAAGGCTTATATTCTGCAGATACTCCCACATCGTAAAAATTTCCATTTTTTGATACTGTAGTGTCATTCTGAGCTCTGAAAAATGAATATTTTGAAAATCCAGCTTCACCGTATGCAAATGCTCCAATTTGATCATTATCATATCCAAGTTTGAAATCAACTGTCCCAACTTTATTATCAAATTCGAATTGATTAACTGGGACAGTACCAGCCAGATCAACCATTTGGATGAAGTTACCACCTATATGGAAAAATTTACTTTGTACTAAATCTACTCTACCTCCCCAATTAACTCTGTCTGGGTTTACCAAATCAAGGATATCTTTTCTACCAGCTCTTGCAGCAAAAACCCTTACACCGATTTTTTCTATTCCTTTTGTAAATCTGAAATTAGCATTCGCATGAGCACCTTGAAGTCTCCATTTGTTTCCAAAATTGAAGTTCTCATAATTCACAATACTTCTTCTGATTGCAAATACATCTGCCTCATAATCATGGTATGATTCATCAAAGTTATAAAGAGTGTAAGGTGTTAATCCTAAATCAATATCGCCTATTTCATATTTTACGATTTTTGCTATTACCCCATCAAGACGAAGCTGTCTGAAGAATACAGAGCTACCGTTTCCATAGAAACCTCCAAAATCATTTCTTATCCTTAGTATCGCACTTGCTCTAAGATTTTCATTAGGTTGTGCATTTACTCCCAGGTCAAAAATTGTATATCCTCCAGTACCTCTTCTACCTGAAAGAGTATCTGGTCTTGTCACTCCTCCTTCATTAATTGTTAGTGCATTACCTTTCAATTGATCAGTAGTAACAAGAGCTCTACCCAATCCATTGAAATAAACTGTCTGAGCATTTGCATTGTGCAGACAGACAGCAATAAAAATTACTAAACCAAGTAAAAATTTCTTGCTCATTATATTATAAGTTATCATTTAAATCAGTCTTAAATTTTGTAATAATTATTAAAAGAAAATTTTTAATTCAACAGTGGTTTCTTGTCCGTTAAACTTGTCTTTGGTAAAGTTTACATCTTTATGATTAAACCATCTGTGTCTTACATACAGCCCTGCTCTTCCAGAAAAATCATAATCAAAGCCAAGTCCATATCCATATCCTCTTTGGTCTATTGGTTTTCCATTAGGGCTTGCGATTGGTCTATCCACTTTTGCTGCATCTGCTTTAACTATTTTTTCACCATTTGCATCTGCAAGTTGAGTTCTGTTATTTCCCAATGCCTTTTCATATGCGACAAACCCAATTAAAGTAAGTTTGGGTCTCAATGCATAAAATGCCATGAATTCTTCATAGAAATAGCGTAAGAAAGCTTTATCAGAGAATTTTGGGATTGCAGAAAACCCTGGCTGAACTGAGCTATAGTTATTGTAGTTAGCAAGAATCAATTCTCTTCCAAAAAGGGAAAGTTTATATTTCAAATTAAGGTCAATGCTATTAAAACCTTTTTTATAATCTTTAACTGTATCAGTGATTGCCAAGACTTCAAATGATCTTCTATAGATGTTCATTATGTTTCCATAAGGACCATTATTTCTTGTAAAAAATGCAAATCTAGATCTTGTAAATGAATTGGCTCTATGCTGGAAGCTTACAGAGTCATAAAGGTTTTCAATCTCCTGTGCGAAACCTGTCCCAATATTAACTTTCAATTTGCCATAAGTATCTTCATGCTTCAAATACCCGCCCCATCTGTTATTGGCCATTTGCTGAATATCAGTTACACCACCATAATATGTAGTAATATCATAGATAGCTCCAATATTTTCTGCAGATCCCAAAGCATGAGGATTCGCAGTATTCATAACCTGGCTATTGATGTTGGTTACTGACTTATCAATGAAATACATCATCAGGTTAACCGGAAAATTAAATGCTTCCTTGGTCACATCAATTTGTGACATTACTGCTGGAGCCCAGTTATAATCAACTCCGTAATTTTTACCTTTTTCTACATTAATCGGATCTTTAGGCGCTAGTATGTTACTTTTAGAATAATTATTCAAAATAACACCTTCCTGATTTCTTTGTGCTATAAAGTCTTGGAAACGGCCGACCCCACCTTCAAAATAAATCTTAACATTGTTAAGGTTTAATCTTCCATCAATAGTTACAATTTGTTGCCTGATTCTGAAAAGCTCTTGCACGTCAAGAAAACCAAATTGATTAAAATAGTTAAGTCCGAATTTGTTCATTCCAAATCCTTTATCTATTCTTCCTGCAACAAGGTTTCTTGGGCTTCTGGTTTTTACAGCTGTAAAACCTCCACTATTATCTGTTTTACCATAAACTATATTTCCGCCAAATCCTAAAGGAAGGTTTTTAGCTTCTAATATAAAACCTTGGGTAGCTGTATTTCCCCAACGAGCATCCCTTGCTATATTTTGAGTTGCGTAAAACTGGTTATAACGGTTGAAAGAGGCACCTTCCGGTTCCCATGGGTAGCGCTCGAAAAGATCATCGCGGTACTCATAATTCCAGAATGTAAATGGACTCACTCTATGCCAAAGAACACCACCTCCAGCTATTAATTTAAAATCTCCAATACCAGTATTTGCGCTTCCTTCAAACTGGAGTATTCTATATGTAGAAATCCTTCTGTTATATGCAGTATTTGTTCCTTCAATAACCCCACCGTCATCTTTTATAATTCCAGTCAGTTGGTTATCCATCGCATATTCTACTTTGAAGAATGTTCTAGCGGTAGGATTACCTTCAAGTCTTAATAAAAACAATGGTTCCTGATAACCCTGAAGCGATCCGTTATAAGCCTCAACACCATTGAAAACCAATGATCTTTCAGATAATGCAGGATTGCTAGTATAATGGGTAGGCATTACACGATACTGTGTAAAGGATCTCACATATCCGGAATATTTTAAACCAGACCACCTCTTGTAACCTCCGGCAGGAGTTTCCGCATTTGAAGCAGTTGATTTAAGTCCCAGTAATTTTTTAACAGGCAATTTTCTGAGAAGCAGTGGCGCTGAGCTCTTTTCCTTTTCAGATGGTGGATCTCCCGCAAAGGCAAAAAACCCGGGGAAACTTGCCAATAAAAAGATGATTAGTTTAGTACGCGTTTTCAAACGATAAACAATTTATTTAAGTGAACTAAATTCTTATTTTGTATTAAGTAAATTAAATACATCAAATCCGTATGAACTTTTATTTAAGTTCGTTGTATTGTATAGTGAAAGCTCTTTCAGCCAAATCCCCTCGATTAAAAAAGCCTAAAAAAAGATAAGCGTAAATGCTAATTTTTTTTGTCGAAATAATAGCTTAAATCAATTCGACTTTTGCTTAGCAAAGACATGCCTATTTACAGGTTGCAATATTATATTTTTAATTTCAAATAAGAAAGAGTTTTTTTTCTATTAATTACATTTAAATCCTACTTTATAATAAAAAAATTATATACTAGCAGGTTTTAATTCTGAATTAATAAAAATCCCTTCGGATGAAATTTATAAATAGGGCTCCTGCCCTGGACGAGAATAGTTGAAATCTAAAAAGTTATAAAAAAATCTTGATCGCTCATAAAACTGAAGTGGAGTTTTATTAAGCTTGACTGCATCAGGATAATAACCAACCATTACCTGGACCATACTGAATACAAGGTGTTCATTTCTAAACCTTAGTCCCAGACCAAAACCTGAATAATAATTTGACCTGGTTAATAAATTTTCATTTTGTCCTATCCATGCAAAGTCTGCAAAGAGGACAAATGCCATTTTGAATCCAAGCAAATTTAATGGAGGGTAGAAATTGGATTCTATATTAATTACAAATTTCTTAGTTCCAACCACTCCCTCAGAAATAAAGCCTCTCAATCCATTTTCCCGGTTGATATTTACATAGTATCCATCAAGCTGATTTAAGCCTTTTGTATATCTGAAACTTATGTAATTTCTGTACTTCCAGTTTTTTATGTTGATTAAGGGAGTGAAATGCAATAACCTTCCATAATAAACCCCTTCCTCCATTTTACCATTTCGCCAAAATGACCCATATCCACCTGTAACAGAAACATATCCGATCTTTTTCACAAATTCGGCAATTGTAAAATTTATTCCTCCATAAGGCAGGAGCGGACCGTCACGTTTCTTAACACCAGTTGTAACTCCCAGCATTTTACCAATTGGTATATCTTCCGTTCTTCCTAGCCTAAAGATATACCTGTCCTTATAAAAGCGTCTATTGATATAAGTCAAACCAGCAAAAGCATTTTCGGAAGAATAGTAAGTAAAATATTTACCTGCTTTTTTTTCAGGTATGTTTTCATATATATACCTGACTGCCCTCACGGCAAAAATCAATCTGCTCCCCTCTCCATTTTTAGTGTTTTCAAGAAAAGGAAATGCATATCCGGCCCAAACATCTCCCATTTTAAGCTTTATCTTTTGATCAACAGTAAAACTATCAAATCGAAGATTATAAGGCCAAAGCTCCAAAATAGAATAGTTAACTCCACCCAACCATTTTATCTCTGGTGTCTGAAACTCTCGATTAATCCCAGAAATAAAGCTGTTTAGTCCAAATGCATAGCGGTAAGAAAAACTCGCATTGATTAGTCCCTTTTGAAATGTATTGACATTGTAGTTCCCATAAAAATTCATGCCTTTGGGATATCTGTTGTTAAAAGTAAAATCAGTAAGCAACTGTTGACCTAGTCCTGCAAAATTGGCATCCTGAATAAAAAAGCCTTTTGAACCTGTTTTCTGATCAAAACCACCTCCTACGGAAATATTCCATACATCCTGCACCAGCACAATAATATCCACACTGTCTTTCCCTTCATAATCAACAATTACCACCTTTGCATCATATGCATAACTTGTCGCCCTTAATAACCTTTCCGTTTCACTAAGTGTAAGAGAATTTACCTTGTCTCCTCTGCTAAAAAGCAATCGTCTTTTTACCATCCACTTCTGACTCTTAATATGCAGTGCATTTCCACTTTTTTCAAGAACCCCCTTTGGTTTTTTGTCTGGATTATCCACTGATGGCCCGAATACACCTAGTACACGAATGTCTATTTTTCTGATGATCTTGTTTTCATAGCTTGCATATCTTTCATCACTTTTTTCCTTGGACTCAGGTTTTGCCTGATTGACGTCATTATCTTCAAAAACAAGGAAGTTTTTGATTAGCTGGGAAAAAAAATTCTTTTTTTGTGAGAATTGCTGGATATCCTTAAGCACTTGTTCATTTTTTGTACGGATAGTATCCTGATGAACAATAACTGTATCTATTTTAGGTAAAATTTCCTTACTCTCAATAAATTCAATTTTTCCATCTTTCAGAATAGGTTTAAGAAATTGAACTAGCGTATCCTTTTCTCTGATTACCAAATCCTTAACCACAATTAACGTATCATTTTTTAAAAAAAAAGTATCTTTTCTGGAAATAAAGAGTTCTTTAATTGAAAGTTTTTTAAATAAAGTATCCCTGTTTAAAAATGACAGAGAATCCGCTTTTTCGACCTGCGCAAATGTTTGCAGAGCAAAAAACATTAACACCTGTACAAGGAGAGTAAATTTTAAAAAAACGGGGAATTTCATCTAAAAACACTTTCAACGAAGTTATTTTATAAAACATTTGTAATGCTTATTGTTTTAAGTTTTACAAATTTTAATCCAATCCATCCAATCTGATAACTGAATTTTTCCCATTACAGCCATTATTAAAGGCTCACCTTGTGCAACAAAAATTTACTTTTTATTATATAAATACTAAAAATAAAAAAATCAAAAATATTAAATTGACCTTCATTTTACTTAATAAAATTTTATTATACTTAATTTTTTAGTTTATTTGAGTCTTTGATTTAAGACATAAATCAAAAATTATATATTAATTATGAAAATTATCGTTATTTTTTAACTTAATAAACAGATCATAATTATATAATTAATTTAAGATTCAAAGGATTAAAAATTTATCAGAGTAAGCAACTGATAATATATATAAATCAGAGGTATATGAAAAAAATTGAAGCGATAATCAGATCATCACACTTTTATCCTGTGAAAGATGCACTACATAAAATAGGTATTGATTTTTTCACATTTCAGGATGTTAAAGGTGTTGGCAATCAAAAAAGTGAAAAAACAATTTACAGAGGGCAGGAATATGATCTTGGTTCAATTGCCAGAACGAAAATAACTATTGTCGCATCAAATGAATCGGTGGATGAAATAATCAATGCTATTTTATGTAGTGCAAGAACAGGAGAAATTGGAGATGGGAAAATTTTCATTTCACCTATTGAACAAGCAATCAGAATAAGATCGGGGGAGCGAGATATTACAGCACTCTAATCTTTAACCATAATCAAACCTTAGTAAATAACATTTCCACTGTCCAAATGAACCAGCCATTACTCGATACTTCTACAACTGAAGCTATTGATTCAACTTCAAATTTTATTGCGGCTTCTAATGATTCCCTTTTTATAAATGCAGAAATTATTAATAGTCTAAAAGCTGAAATTGCCGGAAATGCTTTACTTTCCAACAACTTGTGGATGATGGTAGCCACTGCTCTGATGTTCATTATGCACCTGGGGTTTGCAACACTTGAATCCGGACTTTCAAGGTCCAAAAATACCACCAACATTTTATTCAAAAATACTATAATTCCTGCCATGGGGATCCTGATATTCGGTCTTTGGGGCTATAACTTAATGTATCCTGGTAGCCATTTTGAAGGTAATTTCATAGGCTTTTCAGGGTTTGGAATTGCAGCACCGGAAGATAGCTCCTACTTAGGGGCAAGCAACTACACATTCTGGTCATTTTTTCTCTTCCAAGCTATGTTTGCCGCTACAGCTACAACTATAGTATCAGGGGCAGTAGCTGAACGCATTAAAATATGGAGTTTTATACTTTTCTCATTTTTACTAGTAGGAATCATCTATCCAATAATTGGCTTCTGGGCTTGGGGCGGAGGCTTTTTACAAAAAATGGATATTCAATTTTATGATTTTGCAGGATCCACTGTTGTCCATTCTGTAGGGGGATGGTCTGCTCTTGCTGGTGTTATTGTATTAGGACCAAGGATTGGCAAATACATAGACAACAGAATTATCCCACTTCCAGGGCATAGTATGCCATTAGCTACCATTGGAGTGTTTCTATTATGGTTTGGCTGGTTTGGATTTAACGGAGGTTCTGTTTTATCAGCAAACCCTAAACTGGTCTCTCTTGTGCTTGTGACTACCTGCCTTTCTGCATCAGCTGGAGCAATCGGAGCTCTCACTACTTCTTTCATCACAACCAAAACTATTGACCATAGCATGGTCCTAAATGGAATACTTGGAGGACTCGTTGCAATAACTGCCGGAGCTGATAAAATGAATCCATCAGAAGCTATTATCATCGGGCTTACTTCAGGCGCATTAGTTGTCCTTGCTGTCCTCCTCTTTGATAAACTTAGGATTGACGACCCTGTCGGAGCAATCTCAGTTCACCTTATCTGCGGAACATTCGGAACACTTGCTGTAGGATTCATGGGGGATCTGGCAGAAATTCACGGAACTAAGCAACTTATCAGTCAAGTTATAGGCATTGCCTCGACAGGGCTGTTTGTTTTTCCTTCAACCTATCTTATTTTCATTCTTATAGATAAAACGATAGGCCTTAGAGTTACGGCTAAAGAAGAGTTGGAAGGACTTGACATTGGCATTCATGGAATGAGAGCCTATCACATTGATAATGCAAAATAAGTGTTTGTCTCAGAGTTGGTCAGCACAAAATACATTAAAATTAGATTTGGGCTGGCCAACTTATCTTAAGGATAATCTTCTCAACCCATTTCTCATATTGAAACCCGCTCGGATGGAGACCATCTGAAGCTGTATATCTCGGATCATCGGCCGATCGTCTACTAATTCCGGTAATACTAAGATAATGAGCACCCTCAGATTCAGATATTTCGAAGTTCTCTTTATTAAAGGCATCAATCTCCTCAGAAATTTTTGACTTATCCTTTTCCAAGGCAAATGGAGTGCAGGACCAATCTGGAATTGATAATATAAAAACAGAATTATTTACGGAGAAAGATTTAGCTTTCAGTAAAAGTCTTCTGAATTCATTTCGATATTTATCAATGCAGTATCCTCTATATTGATTATTTACTCCAATAAGCAGAAACACTAAATCATATTCTCTTTTTAAATCACTTTGCTCTATTGCGAGCCCAAGCTCATCTGTAGTCCAACCAGTTTTAGCTACAATTTTTAGTTCAACAGATAATCCTCTGTTTTCTAAATTTCCTTTAAGTAAATATGGCCAGCTTTCGCTTTGAGGAACATCTTCTCCTATTGTATAAGAATCGCCCAGGGCAAGTATTTTAATTTTATTCATCATTTAAAAAACCTTCTTTTCGATCAACTTACAAATGCCGTTTCAAACTGCATTCACTTAAGGAATCTTCCCTTTAACAAGGGATAGCTGTATTAAAAAAAGCCAATGCATTCAAAGCAAAATTAACAATTCTTACAAACTTTTATAAAACAGTCAGGTTTGAAATTCAAACAAACAAGTGTATGACAAAAGGCCTTACATTTATCTGTCTAGGAAATGAGCATTGGGAATGTGGCAACCCTTCTCCACTGATAGAGATCATGCATGAACTTAGCCGCGAGAATACTGTCCTATATGTAGAAAATCAATACTCAATCAGCGATATATTTGACAGCATCAAAGGAAAGAAAGAAGTTCCTGTGCGAAAGATACTTAATCTGGATAAACGATTAAGAGTTCAAAAATCACGCACAGGATCGAATGTTTACATATTAACGCCTCCTCCTGTTTTACCCTTAAACAAAATAAGGGATAAAGAGATTTATAAAAAACTTCTCGCATTTAATGCCCGCATTTTAGAAACAGAATTAAGAAAGAGTATTCACTTCTTAAACCTTACTGACATCATTTTCATTTCCGGGGCTAATCCTGACTATGGCTTGGCACTTATGAAAAAATTTAATGACAGTCTAAATGTTTATTATACATTTGAAGGTACAGATGAAGAAGAATCTCATGAGCAGGCATTACTTGAAAAAGAGTATATAGAAGCCACTGATGTAGTAATTACTAATACTGAAGTTTTATACAACAAAATCAGATGTTTTAAGGATGCTACTTTTCTTATTCGAAATGGTGTAAGATTTGAAGACTTCTATAAACGCAGTATGTCTATCTCAAAATCAGAATCTATAACTGTTGGTTTTATAGGGATCATAGATAAAGATTTTGATATAACTTTAGCAACATACTTAATTGAAAACCTGAAAGACATCAACTTCGTCTTTTCGGGTAAAGTGCTTGATAATTCCGTATTAAAAAAACTTGAAAAGTATCCTAACTTCACTCATATTGGAAATAAGAAAAGAGATGAGTTTACAGAACTAGTATCAAGTTTCGACATTGGCATATTACTAAACAAGGGAGACTCCCATCCACCACTTGAGGTAGGACTAAATGAATACCTTTCAGCAGGCAAATCTGTTATCGCATTCAATTATAGCTTTATCAAGGACTATAAAGACGTAGTCCGTTTTTGCAGTTCTAAAGAAGAGATGTTAAAATCAATTAAAGAAGAATTGATACTCGATTCAAAAGAAAAAAAAGAAAAAAGATATGAACGGGCAAGAGGAAATTCCTGGGAAAGAAAAGCTGAAATTTTTCAGACAATTGTAAAAGATTATATTGACAAAAAGCTTTATTCAAAAGCATAAAATATAAGAGGCTGTAATCTTCAGAGGATGAGATATCGAAGATTAACAGCCTCAAAATTATAATTAACTATATAAAGAAATAAAGTAAAATAAATATAAATATCTATTTAAAGAACACGCCGTTTTACCAAAATGTTCTTCACTCACTTTTACTTTTTAAGGATTTAACCAAACAGAGAGAATCCAGTTCTATTGTAAAGAGGGAATAAACCGATGAGAATATTTATAACGCTTGATGGAACAATATGTCCTGTCAAAAAAGAAAATGAAACCTTTGAAAATTTAATACCTTTCCCTGAGGCTAAAGAAAAGATCAATAAACTAAGAAAAGCAGGACATTATATTATTATTCTCACAAAGCGACATCTCTCCTCCTATAATTCCGGAATTAAAAATATTGGTAAAGTTACTCTTGAATGGCTGGACGCAAATGGGATAGAATTCGATGAACTATATCTTGGCACTCCTGATTTCTCTGAGCTGAAGACATCTGTTAAATTTACAGATTGGAAGGTGATTGAAGAAAAATTATTAGGTTTTTAGTAAAGAAAAGAGACTGCTTTCAATGAGCAGCCTCTAACTTTACCTTAAACAAACTTAACTTACTTATTGACTTTGCCTTACATGCTTAATTTGTTTTAAGAGTTCACCTTCCTTGTTAAAAAGAAGTTCGTATCTATAGTGATCCTTGAATAAAAATACTTCTATTTTGTCCGACTTTGGGGATTTCAACTCACTCATCTCTTCTATTCTGCAACCCGAAAAATGATCAGAAATATATTTTCTGGTCTGAATGGGCAATTGAATCCAGGTTAGCGTAATTTTTTGAAGTAACTCTTTACTATCAAGGGCTACAAGAACAGGTGAAACCAAAATTTTTCTATTGGCAACCGTGTACCCGGCAACTGACAATATCACAACAATGGTCATGATAATAGTCCAGAATAATGTTTTCATCACCTTTAATATTTATGATTGTAAAGGTAATTTGGAATTCTGAAAACATTTTGAAGCTGAAACCTAGTGGAAATACTTAATGATTTATACGCATTAGAAATTTATAACCAAAGTATGTAAACCATCCTGATGTATATAAATAATTTTATAATCCAGGAAATCGCATATTTTTTTGACAATTGATAAACCCAGTCCCACTGAGTTTTCTACAGCAGAATCCTTCCGAAAACGTTCAAACATTTCGTCAGCAGGAAAGTTGAGTGCGGTGCCTGTGTTCGTAATAATAAAATGTTTATCTGTAAGCTCTGCCATAATTCTACCGTTTTGGATATTATGTTTAATAGAGTTAGAGATAAGATTATTTAGCAAGCCTTCTATAAGCACTCGATTAGTCAGAAGTGTATCCTTACTTTTAATTTCTATTTCAGTACTTATATTTTTATCATTGATTTGTTCTTCAAGGTGATTAAAAATAGACTGAAGCAATTCTCCCAGATTTACATTTTCTTTCTGAGTAAACTGTCTGTTTTCAATTTTACTCAGAAGTAATAATCCTTTATTTAATAATGTCAGTCTTTTTACCGCACTGAAAATAGACTGAATATGAATCATCTCTTGTTCCGTAAGGTTTTTTGACTGAATGATCAACTCCAGTTTGTTTTTAATAATGGCCAGCGGAGTTTGCATTTCATGTGAAGAGTTCTCATTAAATTCTTTCTGAGTAAGAAAATCTTTATAAATACGCTCAGTCATTTTTTCGACATTGATGTTCAAATCCCGAAACTCGATGATATCAGTGGATTCATAAGGTATAACCTTAGTAGTCTCAAGGTTATACTTTTTTAATTTATCCAACAGGACATAAAAGGGTTGCCAAATTTTAGCAAGTATAAACCTATTCATAAGAAGGACTCCTCCCAGCAAAATCAGGAAAAGACCTATTTCTACCGGCAGAATACTGTTAAGTAAAGATTCTGCTTCTGCCAGCGGTTGCCTTATTGTTACCTTATACCAATTTGCTCCATTTTTATGATAGGATGTCAATTGCCTATAGTCGACAGATTCTTTAGAGAGCGAATCATAGATGGGTATTGTTTTATATTTATCTTTTTCAACATCAACTTCCTCGGCAGGCATAATCAACACATCTTTACTCGGTTGAAGTCCTTCACCTATTTTTTCATAATTGAGGTTAGCAACTAACTGAACTTTCTCTTGATGAATGGCCTCATCAATTCCATCCAATAGAATGATCTTAATAAAAATATAGAATAGAATCGTTCCTATTCCAAATATAAAAAGCGAATATAAAAGGTAATATAAAGTAGTTCTTTGTAATAACTTCATTCAGATTGAAACTTATATCCTATACCGTAAACAGTGTTAAGATAATCTTTCGCTCCTTGTTGTACTAGTTTTCTTCTTAAATTCTTTATGTGAGTATAAATAAAATCGAAGGAGTCTGCCTGATCCATATAATCACCCCAAAGGTGTTCTGCAATCGAGTCCTTCGGAATTACCCTTCCTTTGTTGGCTATAAAAAACAGTAAGAGATCATATTCTTTTGCAGTGAGTGCAACTTCTTTTCCGTTAATATAAACCTGTCTGGAATCCGGCAATATCCGGATCTCATTGAATTGAATCTCATTATTACCATTAAAACTTCTTCTTCTGATAATTGATTTTATTCTGGCATTAAGTTCAGACAAATGAAAAGGTTTTGTAAGATAATCATCCGAACCTATTTCAAGACCCGTGATTTTATCCTCTATTGAATTTTTTGCTGAAACTATAATAATCCCTCCCTGATGCTTTTGTGACTTGATAGCCTTAACAAGATCAAGGCCTGTGCCTCCTGGCAACATAATATCTACCACATAGCAGTCGTATTCATAAACGCCAATCTTATCAATTGCTTCACTATAATTTTTGGCAGATTCACAGAGAAAGCCTTCCTGCGAAAGATAGCTCACCATGTCATACCTAAGCTCCTTTTCGTCTTCAATTATCAAAACTTTCATGTCAATAAACTATTAGTCCTCTTTAACAAAAGGAAAGAAGACTACTACGCCTTCCTTCCCACAAATAAACAAACTAAACAAACTTACTTACTTTAACTAATGCTATATAAAAATCTGGTACTGCAATATAAAGCAACTCTTTCTTTGACTTACTTTATAATCAGCATTGTATGCGGGTCTGTTCTGGTAATCAAATGACAATTTTGATTTATGTCCATTCATCAAAAGATTTACTCCAACATCATAAAGATTCGCTGGATCTTTGAGTTTATCAAAATCAGAACGAGTGTAACTTATAAAAGGCATAATCCCAGGTTTACTGGATTCATGCGGAAGTAAATATCCTAGTTGAGCATAAATAATCTGTCCCGTACCCATCATTGGAACTGCATTACCAAATGAACCCGAAGGAGCGTTTACTCCATTTACAAGACCATTTGCAGGATTCATTATACCATTATACCTTAAATAATTTTTACCAAAATTATAATTGAAATAACCAAGGTACGCTGAAATAGCATCATTCTTACCTTTGTTAACATAGCTATCAAGATATCCTTCCACACACCATAAAAACATATCATCATACTTTGTAACAGAGTCCTCGCTAAGTCTCCACATTGCTTTTGACTGATAGATTGCGCCTGCTGCAATATTCAACACCTTCCTTTTTCCAAGATATGTACCAGTCATATATGGAGTCAGATTTGATTCCTTTTCCCAGAAGTTATAAGAAAAATAACCTTGATATTGATATGTATGACCGACATTAGCAAATGTAGCATCTTTAGAGTCAGGAGCTTTCTTAGTTATAGCCTGAATATTTCCTGCTGCATTGGTAACAACAGAAGTTCCGGCTGAATTTATGGAAAACGGGTCACTCAAAACGACTCTGTAATCTAGCTTACCTAGCTGCCCACGAGCATATACACTCAACTTTCTGGAAAAAAGATCTGTCTGATCCACTGTAGCCTGAGCAAAGACGGGAAGGTCGAGCGTCATTATAGTTCCTACACTCGGGTTTGAAAACCTTGATAGGCCGTTGGCTATTGTAAGGCCTCCTCCCAGTTTTAGTTCATTGCCTTTGGTAAGACGGTACTCTCCCACTGCATCATGAAAGAAGGACTGAATTTTTCTGTTGTTATCCATCTGGTAGGTGCGATTGAAGTTATTCATACCAAACTGAAAATAAACAAACGCTCTTTCCGTAACTTGCCCGTACATTTGGATTCGCGTACGTCTCAATCCAATATCAAAGGTATTTTCCTGAAGGTCTCCAAATACTGTAGTTCCAGCATTGCTTTCATTAAACCTTACCCATGCCTGATTCAAGAAGGTTATCTGAAAATATCTTGATCCATCATTGTTCAGAGAAAATTTTAATGGTTTATCTTCAACAGGAGCAAGACTTGTAAAAGATTTCAGACTATCTGTTTGTGCAAACGTATATAGAGAAAACAAAAACACAAGAATAGTAAGGGATGATTTTTTTTTCATTACTAACTAAATTTAAACATTTAAATAAAAGGCCGGTCTCATTCATTAAATAGCCTTTAAACTTGAATTTATTTTAGTTTAAAAATGAGACAACCTTAATATTAATGAACACTTGTGTTTCTTACAAATTTATTTCGATTCTAGAATTTGTCGCTTAGATAGGATACTTAAGAATGTCTTAAAATAGTTAAGTAGCTTGAGTATTTCATCCACCGGCATTAATGCTTCTGATTTATAAATTATTGCTTCATTTATGAGGCTTTCAACATTGTAAAATGTGTTTTGTTCGAAAAACCTTAGATGATCTTTAAGAATGAAAGCCTTTCAAAATCCCTCCTACAATTGCTGTTTTAATTCTAGCAATAGGCGGAAATCCGTTAGCCATAGCAATTCCAAGAAATAATGACAATGCTATCAGATATATCAGAAAACCGGATAATACACCCGACTTCCGGTTTTGCAAATAAACCTGCAAGACCTGTTGGAGAAATTTCCAGTGATGAGATTTCTGTTTTCATACTTTAATATGAATGAGCATTGCATCAAATTTAACGTCAGATTCTGAAGTAAATCTGAGTTAACCAATGGCCTTCACAACTCAAAATCAACGACCTGCAAAATATATTGCAGCGCATTCAAACAGTAAAAAATAAAGATTTACCACATCTTTATTTTCATTTTTCCATATCCTAATAGTTTGATGAGCCACTTCGACTATTTTAATAAACATATAAATAACAGGAATAGATTTTCAGTCTCAATTGAAATTCTGGGATTAGTTTTTAAATATGGCAATACCCAATTCATTTATACTTAACCTTTTCTTTCAAATATTTACATTTATGAAAATTTTATATTTTCTTTAGTATTAAAATAATAAGAAGCCTTTCTGAGAAACCAATCAACAGGCAATTTCAAGGCATATACATTTTATGATTACAATAATATCAGGTACTAACAGGGTTCCATCCAATTCGATAAAAATTGCAGAATACTATCAAAAGGTATTGAAGAAACACGGAGCCGAAAGTCAGATTCTCGATCTGAGTAAACTACCTGAAAGATTTATCTTCTCCGCTCTATATGAGAATACTGGTAAAGATCCGGATTTTAATATCCTATCTGATTATGTTAAAGAGTCGGATAAATTTGTATTTATAGTTCCTGAATATAACAACTCTTTCCCCGGAGTTTTAAAGGGATTTATAGATGGGCTAAGTTATCCAAATACCTTCAAAAATAAGAAAGGAGCACTTGTGGGTATATCATCGGGAGTTATGGGAGGAGCCCTTGCATTGAGCCATCTTACTGATATTTTAAATTATCTTGGTATGAATGTACTGGCAATAAAACCAAGAATATCGAGGGTAGAAAACAACTTCAAGGAAGGGGTAATTCTGGATCCTTTTGTTTCAAGCCTTATAGAAGCTCAAGCCAGTGCATTTATAGAATTTTAGGGAGTCTTAAAACTCTGTTAAACTACCATTAAAACTCTCTAATCTCTTTTGTTTGGCATAATTAATGCGCCCTAAGACGCCATACCTAATCCATTCTTATCAGGACTTGGATAAAAACCTGAAAAGCTGAAGGTTCAAGGAAAGAAATGATAAAAAGGCCAGGCCTTATTTTTTAAACTTTTCATACAACAGAGGGATTTTATATTTTATGGTTAATTACAAATTATCAGATCTAAAACACGATCTGCCATCAGGGCTAGTTGTCTTTTTCATAGCACTACCACTTTGTCTTGGGCTTAGCCTGGCTTCCAATGCACCTTTATTCTCTGGCATTATAGCGGGGATAGTCGGTGGAATTGTAGTATCAATAATAAGTAAATCACAGCTAAGTGTAAGTGGCCCTGCAGCCGGGCTGGCTATAATTGTGGCTGGTGCAGTCAAAGATCTGGGAAGTTTTGAAGCATTTTCTGTAGCTATTGTTCTTGCGGGTGTATTACAAATACTATTTGGCGCAATAAGAGCAGGAATTATCGCATATTTCTTTCCATCCTCTGTCATAAAAGGAATGCTTGCTGCAATAGGACTTATTCTTATCATAAAACAAATTCCTTATGCATTGGGCTACCACTCCAAAATATTTGAAGTTGATGAGTTTATGGACTCAGGAGACAACGGTAAATTCTCAATGATTACAAATGCCTTTGAGCATATTAATCCTCATGTGCTTTTGATAACCCTTGTGAGTTTAGGAGTATATATCTTTTGGGACATAGTACTTAAAAGAAAATACTCATGGTTCCCGTCTGCACTTGTAGCAATGCTTACAGGTACATTGTTCTATGCGATTCTTGAATTATACTTCAATATACAGCTTCCGGAAAGCGAGCTTGTTTCTATTCCCGACACAAATTTATTTCACGGATTCAAGCTTCCAGATTTTTCATTACTGTTTAATGGGAAAATAATCTATCTCGCTTTTACTCTTGCATTAGTTGCTTCTGTTGAAAGCCTTGTTACACTTGAAGCAATTGAAAAAATTGATCCTCACAAAAGGCAACCACATGTAAATCATGAACTGCTCGCGCAAGGTGCTGGTAACATAGTATCAGGATTACTGGGAGGTTTGCCATTAACAGCTTTAATTGTAAGAAGCAAAGCAAATGCAGACTCGGGCGCCAAGACAAAAGTATCTGCAATTATTCATGGCATCTTTTTGATTTTAGCAGTGTTTCTAATCCCGCAATTCATGCATCATGTCCCGCTAGGGGTGCTGGCTGCAGTCCTTATAGGTGTTGGATTCAAACTTGTAAGACCAGCGATTATTAAAGAAGAATTTTCACTTGGCTGGGCAACTTTCATTCCATTTGCAATTACAATAATTGCAACTCTCGCCACCAATCTACTTATAGGAATTCTAATAGGAAGTATTGCAGGAGTTATTTCCGTGGTCAGAACCAACTTCCATTCTGCTATCTCTGTTGATGGAGATGGTAGCGGAGATACTGTATATGTCAGGTTAAATAAAGACGTATCCTTTCTTAACAAACCTCAGCTGATTACTAAACTTAACCAAATTCCTAAGACCAAAAACGTAGTCATAGATGGCTCCAAAGCTTCATTCATTGATAATGATATTGCTGAGGTAATTGAAGATTTCAAAACTGCCTCTGATCACTTACAGAGGAAAACGGAATTAATCAAAACCCAATATAAACTTGACTCTGACGAAAACGCTTTTCACGCATTATTGGATAGAAATAAGGAATGGGTAAAACAAAGAACAGATATTGATCCGGAATACTTTAAACGGATGGCAAAGGGCCAGGCACCTAAGTTCCTCTGGATAGGTTGCTCCGACAGTCGTGTTGCTACTGACGAAATAACTCAGACTGACCCGGGCGAAATATTCGTACACAGAAACATCGCAAATCTTGTTATTAAAACAGACTTCAATCTGATGAGTGTATTGCAATACGCAGTCAGTGTATTAAAAGTAAAGCATGTTATCGTTTGCGGTCATTATGAATGCGGTGGAGTTAAAGCTGCCATGGGCAATCAGAAACTGGGTTTAATAGATAACTGGTTAAGTAATATCAAAGACATCTACGATAAGTATCAGGAAGAACTAGATGCAATAGAAGACGAAAAAGCTAAATTCAACAGAATGGTAGAACTTGTAGTATTAGAACAGGTTCTTAATCTTTCAAAAATGTCAGTAATTCAGGAGGAGTGGAAAAACGGTAAATTCCCGATTATACATGGCTGGGTTTATGACATTGCCAATGGGTCATTAAAAGATTTGAATGTTAATATTGAATCAACCTCTTCAATACCTGAGATCTATAAGTTTAAAATTTAAACATAAACTCAAATTTCAAAATTGATTTCAGAAAAAGACCTCATCCTAAATCCTTCTTCTGATGGAGAAGGACTTTGATTCATCTAAGAAATAAGTTTTGCAGCGAACCTTCATCTCCGCTAGCGAATTCTCACTCTTGAAAATTTAATTGCATCCATTCTATATCCTCCTTCTAATAAAGAATTATCTCTCCCCTTGCTAGTTTATACATAAAATAAAAAAGCCTTGTCTAAGGACAAGGCTTTCGGTTTTAGGGTTACTTTTTGACAAAAAAATAAAATCTACTTAGACAATTAATCTACATTGTCATGAAGAAACTTATTGTTTCCTAGAATTTCATTATCATCATTCAAATTGAACCTTGAAATGTTTCTTTCAGAAGAATGAGGGTAATCCTGAAGATTTACATTCTTTCTCATATAAGCAGGAACATCCAGCTTCTCTTTGAACTCATCAGGATTCATGGATGTATTCATGCTGCTAAGTCCCTTCAGCTTCTTGATTCTCTCATTAGCCTGTTGCATAAGCTGCTTCTTTTTTTCTTCCTCATAAAATGAATCCTCGTTAGTTTGAGGCTTCTTCATATCGAAAGAATGATATTTTGGAGTATCTTCTGTTTTCTTCGGTCCTTCAAAGTATGATTCTGTATTTCTTCTATCATCCTGAAAATCATAACTTCTTTCAGGAGATTGAGATTTCTGATTGTCAAATTCAAAAGACAACATCTCTCCCTGATTCCTTCTAACATTGTTTTGATTCACAGGTGGCTGCGGATCTACCCTGTTAACAGGAGGAGTTGTAAACTGCTGAGTTGGCAAAACTTCACGCTTTGCAACGTTTATCTGACGCTCTGATTCAAGATCAATAACTGTTTTTTTTACCGGTACAAACTCCTTTTCATGGAAGCCAGTAGCAATAACAGTAACACGAATCTGATCTCCAAGAGCTGCGTCGATACCTTCTCCGAAAATAACTTCAGCATCATCACCTGCTCTTTCTTCAATGTAGTCTGTGATTTCAGTAAGCTCATCCATGGTAAGCTGAGCCTGATCCCCGGACATAATTGAAAGAAGGATCTTCTTAGCACCGTGAATGTCTGTGTTATTAAGCAACGGTGAAGACAACGATTCTTCAGCTGCACGTCTTGCTCTGTTTTCACCACCCGTAACGGCTGATCCCATTACTGCTGCTCCAGAGTTCGACATTACAGTTTTAACGTCTTCAAAATCTACGTTCACTTCACTTGTTACAGTAATGATCTCTGCTATACTTTTTGCAGCATTGGTTAGGACATTATCAGCTTGTGCAAATGCATCTCTGATTGCCAGGTTACCATATATTTCTCTTAACTTATCATTAAGAATAATAAGCACCGTATCGCAATACTGCTTTAATTCAGCAATACCATGATCAGCCTGAAGTCTTTTCTTTTTACCTTCAAAAGAAAACGGAACTGTTACTATAGCAACAGTAAGTATATCCATTTCTTTAGCGAGTTTTGCAATAACAGGAGCAGCTCCTGTGCCAGTACCACCACCCATTCCGGCAGTGATGAAAAGCATTTTAGTATTATTGCTTAAAAACTCGCGGATTTCTTCTTTACTTTCAATAGCAGCATTCTTGCCTTTCTCAGGATTTGCTCCAGCTCCCAGTCCGTCAGTAAGGTTGACTCCTATCTGAATCTTAGTAGGCACAGGGCTTGCCTTTAATGCCTGAACATCAGTATTACAGACAACAAATTCGACGTCTTTGATGCCCATGCCATACATGTGATTGACAGCATTACTTCCCCCACCACCAACACCAATAACCTTGATGATGGACTTATGATGACTGGGTAAATCGAACTTATAAGAAAGCTGTGACATAATGCTTCTATTAAGAGTTATATTGATTACTTTGAATTATAATTACTTAAACTTAAACAATCAGGTATTATTACAAAATTAATAATTTTCTTTTTATTAATAATCACCTTTATCATCAAGATCATCAATCAGAAGACCTTTTGTTCTGTCAATGATTCTCTTTAAAAACTGAGTACTGTTATCTTCTTTTTTCTTCTGTTGATTCACATGCTTTCCGGTTGAATCCATTTCCATATATCTGTTTTCCCTGTCATCAATCGCACGGAAACCAGCCAATACAAGACCTACAGAAGTTGCATACATAGGGCTCTTTACTGCTTCTATCTTGCTCTTTCCAAGATGCTCGTTAGGATAACCTATTCTTGCATCCATCCCAGTCATGTATTCAAATAGTTGCTTTACATTTTGAAGTTGAGAACCACCACCTGTGATGACAATACCTCCGGCAAGCTTACCTTCATATCCAGAACAGATGATTTCAGAATGCACCAACTCAATGATCTCCTCCATTCTTGCCTGAATGATGTGAGAAAGATTTTTTATGGAGATCTCTCTCGGAGGTCTATTTCTCAAACCCGGTATTGAAACGATTTCATTACCGTTTGCTTCTTCAGCCATAGCTCTTCCGAACTTGATCTTCAAAAGCTCCGCCTGGTTCTGCATTACATTGCAGCCCGACTTGATATCAGATGTGATAATATTTCCTCCGAAAGGAATTACTGCTGTATGGCGAATTATACTATCATGGAATATAGCGATATCTGTTGTTCCGCCTCCAATATCAACCAATACTACACCAGCCTCTTTTTCTTCATCACTTAAAACCGCTAGACTTGAAGCCAGAGGCTCAAGAATCAGGTTATCAATTTCCAGGCCAGATCTTAACACGCATTTATTGATATTGCTGATAGCATTTGTCTGAGCAGTGATTACATGAAAATCAGCTTCCAGTCTTATGCCAGTCATACCAACAGGATCTTTAATTCCTTCTTCATAATCAACAACATAATCCTGAGGCATCACGTGAATGATCTCACAACCAAATGGCATGACAGTTTTGTACATGTCATTAGTAATTCGGTTGATATCTTCAACGGTGATTTCATCATCAGTGGTCTGACGTGTAATGCTGCCATGGTGCATGGAACTTTTAATATGTTGCCCGGCAATCCCGACATTTACCACTTTTATATCTATACCTGATGCTTCCTCTGCTTCTTTAATAGCTTTGGTTATAGCATTTACTGTGGTATTAATATTAGTTACCATCCCACGTATCACACCTTCGGAAACCGCTTTTCCCATTCCGAGAATTTCCAGTTTTCCGTATTCATTCTTGCGGCCCACTATTACACAGATTTTGGTTGTACCAATATCCAGACCGACTACTATTTTATCTTTTTGCATAGGATGTAAAAAGTAATAATATTATTCACAAATAATTTGATCCTTGAATTTAAGATTCACTTTGTTGTAAGAGTTCCATCCTTTTGTCGGAAGAATCTCTTTGTAAAAAATCTTCAGCCTCTTGAATTTATTCTCCACCTCTTCCGGTTTACCAAACAATATCAGTTGGTCTCCGATCTGAGTATACATTGAAATGTCTCCATTTCTCTCCACTGTCAGCTGAGTAATTTGTGCTTTCCAGAATTTATCCTGATCCAGAAAATTTATCAGATCAAGATATGGCTTGCCTTCTTCAGACTCGAAAAATTCTTTCTTCGTTAGTTTAGCAGAACCTGATCCATCTATCAGTAATACTCTTGCAGTAAAATCATCTGAAGTTGAAAGTGTATTACCTGAACTCCCGATATATGCATGCGGTCCGTCCGACTGCACAACTCTTGCTACTGGCCTGCACTGGCTCACTTCAACAGTTAGATTGCCTTTGAGATCTTTATATACCTCTGCTTCTTCTACAAATTTATGACTTTTTATTCTCAATTCAAGCGTTTTAAGATCAATATCATTATACGAAGCACCAATAATACGATCTGTTCCGTTCTTTGATATCAGGTCTAATACTTTTTCTTCTGTCACAAAATAATTGTCATATTCATAATCGATATGAACATTGATAGCTTTTATCTCTTTGTCTGCCTGCTTTTTCTCAACAAAGCTGATAAGCGTGAAAAGCACTATGGATCCGAGGATATAATAAACCTTCCTCTTTATCCTGAAACTATTAATGACCGGCTTCTTTTTCAAGTAAGTTTTTTATTGGTTCTATAAACTGATCTATATCTCCTGCTCCGATAGTAACAAGTATATCAGTATCTGTTGACTCAAGAGTTTTCATCAGATCTGACTTTGCAACTACCTTTTTCTCTGTCAGATTTATTTTGTCAAGTAAAACGGAAGAAGTTATTCCCGGTATCGGCAACTCTCTTGCAGGATATATTTCAAGAAGAATTAACGCATCAGGTATTGACAAACTTTCTGCAAATCCATCCATAAAATCTCTCGTCCTAGAAAAAAGATGAGGCTGAAAAATTGCAGTTACCTTTTTATCTTTATAAATCTCCTTCACAGCACTGAGAAATGCTTTGATTTCTGTTGGATGATGTGCATAGTCATCTATGTACGTTATCTTTTCAGATCTATATATATAATCGAAACGGCGCTTTACTCCTTTAAACTCCTTTAATGCACCTTTAATTGTTTCGGCTGATATTCCTAACTGAAGGCCAACTGCGAAAGCTGCAACGGAATTTTGAACATTATGATCACCAGGAACACCTAAAGCAATATTGGTTATAATTCCTGCAGGTGTTTTAAGATCATAGATATAATATCCGTTTTCAATTCTTTTATTGAAAGGAGAAAAATCAGAACCAGCTTCTCCGTAAGAATTTAAAGTTCTGCTTTTATCAATTTTTCTTACAGGACAACTACCTTGAGCAAAAACAACACCATTGCTCTTCACTTGGCCCGCAAACTGATTAAATGTATCGACAAAATCTGCTTCGTCCTTATAAATATCAAGATGATCAGGATCCATTGCTGTGATGACTGCAATAGCCGGACTTAACCTTAAAAAAGATCTGTCATACTCATCCGCTTCAACTACCATTACCTGCTCACCAGCATTCTTGTCTCCAACCAGAAGATTTGATTTATAATTCTGAGTGATTCCACCTACAAATGCAAATACATTTTTGCCTGCATATTTAAGTATGTGGGCAACCATTGAAGAAGTGGTTGTCTTGCCATGCGTGCCGGCAATTGCAACAGTAAATACCTTTTCAGTTATTTTTCCGAGAATCTCAGATCTCTTCCACAATTGTCTTCCCTGAGCTTTGAAATAATTAAGCTCTTTATGGTCAGCAGGAATTGCAGGTGTGTAAACGATGAGTGCATCATCTATAAAGTCCAGAGGGATAAGTTTAACGTCATCCTCATAGTGAATGAGCATTCCTTCAGCTTCAAGCTGTTCGGTAAGAGGAGTTCTGGTACGATCATACCCAGCTACGTGGTATCCGCTTCCACGAAACCATCTTGCCAATGCACTCATACCAATACCGCCTATACCAATAAAGTAGACGTTGCTAAACTTTTCCAATTTCAAACTATTATAAAAATATCTGCTTTACTCTTTTTAAAAATCTTAAGATTCTTAAAACTTATAACTTAAAAGGACCTCATCCTAAATCCTTCTCCTGAAGGAGAAGGACTTCATTGACTGCCAGAGTCTGAATCAATCCTTTGTCTTACTACTTTTTACTTTAAGCTTTAGACTTTGAACTTTAAGCTTTCAGCTTTTCGCTTCAATTATCCTGATCACCTCTTTTGCTATATTCACGGCAGCATCAGGCTTTCCAAGTGTTCTGATATTCTGCGAAAGCTCCTTTTGTTTGTTGAGATCTTTCAGTAAATCCAATGCAGCAGGTACCATTTTTTCAGAAGCTTCAATGTCTTTCACCATAACTGCTGCATTCTTTTCTACCAGAGCCATTGCATTTTTGGTCTGATGATCTTCTGCAACATTTGGCGAAGGAACCAGCACTGCTGGTTTACCCACAAGGCAAAGTTCAGAAATAGAGAGCGCTCCAGCTCTTGAGATCACGATATCTGCAGCCGCATAAGCCAAATCCATTCTGCTGATAAACTCAAGCACTTTCACATCCGGATTATTTTTCTGTCCTGCTTCCTCTTTCATTTTCTGAAAGTAGAACTTTCCCGTTTGCCAGATAACCTGAACTCCACTTACTTTTAACTCATCTATCTTTGCAAGTATGCTGTTATTCAAGGTTCTGGCTCCAAGACTTCCACCTATTACTAATATTACAGGTTTCCCCTCCTGAAGATTGAAATATGAAAAGGCTTCCTGTTTTTTACTTTCAAAATCAAGAATATCCTTTCTTACCGGATTGCCTGTAAGCTCCAGCTTGTCACCAGGAAAGTATCTTTCCATTCTTTCATACGCTACACATATCTTGCTTGCACTTTTTGCCAGCAATTTATTGGTAACACCTGCATAAGAATTCTGCTCCTGGATCATTGTAGGGATTTTTTTCCAGTTAGCAGCAAATAACAAAGGCCAGCTTGCATAGCCACCCACTCCTATTGCAATATCAGGTTTAAATTCACTTATAATTTTTCCTGCATTCCAGATACTTGAAATGATCTTTACAGGAAACAATAAATTATCTACTGTTAATCTTCTCTGAATTCCGCTGATCCACAAACCTTCTATCTTATAACCTGCAGCAGGAACTTTCTCCATCTCCATCCTGTCTTTTGCTCCCACAAATAGAATTTCGGTAGAGCTGTCGATCGCTTTCAGTGCATTCGCAATAGCTATAGCAGGATAGATATGGCCACCAGTGCCACCTCCGCTAATGATTACTCTATACGGTTTGTTTTTTGAGGGCATTTTTTGATTCAAAGTTAGTTTCTGAAATATCTCCTCTGCTTACACTTAATATAATTCCCAGCGAAATTCCTGTAAATAATAATGAGGTCCCCCCCATACTCAATAACGGTAATGGCTGACCAGTAATAGGTCCTAAGCCAACTGCTACACCCATATTGATCATAGCCTGTATAACCAGACTAAATGCAAGACCTGCTGAAAGCAAGCCACCGTAAGCTCTTTCACTGTTTGAAACAGTAAGCATTGCTCTATATAATAATGCTAAATATAAAAACAGCACTAAAAATGCTCCTACAAATCCATACTCCTCTATTATAATAGAATAGATAAAGTCAGAATAACTATGAGGAAGAAAATCTCCCTGAACACTTTGTCCCGGGCCTTTTCCAAAGATCATCCCGGTAGCTATTGCCTTATAAGACTGTTCTGCCTGAAAAGGAATTTCTTTTGAAACAAAGAAAAATTCTAACCTACTAATTGCTGTTTCTAACCTTTGCCCCAACTTCAACGCAATGGTACCACAAACACCTCCTACCAAAACTAGCATCGCTAGGAACTTAAACGGAACTCTTCCTATGAACATCAATAAAAGACAAGTGCTGAACAAAAGAACTGCAGTTGACAAATTAGACAAAGCTATCAACCCACATATTAACCCGCTCCACAAAACTATTGGTATAAATGACTCCTTGAAATCATCAATATTAGCCTGTCTCTTTGCAAGCATACTTGCCAAATTGGCAATTAACGCAAGTTTAGCAAAGTCTGAAGGCTGGAATGACTGGTTAATAACAGGAATAATAAACCACCTGCTTGCACCATTGATATCACCACCTTTGAAATAAGCAAATACAAGTAAAGGAATGCTTAACCAAAGACCCAGCTTGCTTAATTTCGAATAATACTTATAATCAATTTTATGAGCAACCCACATACAGGCAAGACTCATAAATACTAAAAATGAATGCTTAAATAAATAATGTTCTGTATCACCTTTCATCATTTTATAAGCCAAACTACCTATAGCACTATATACCACGAGGATACTTATAAATGAGAAGCACAGTATTATCCCCCAGATCACAGGATCTCCTTTTAAGTTCTTTTGTAACCAGGCTTTTACCATATTCAATTAATTCTTTATAACTTCTTTTTTTAACTCAAGCACCTGCGCCTTAAACTTCTCTCCTCTATCTTCATAGTTTTTAAACAGATCAAAACTCGCGCAGGCTGGAGAAAGTAAAACAACATCTCCTTTATTCGCCAATGCAAATGCCTTTTGAACGGCATCCTTTACATTGTCTGTATCTTCAAGCTTTTGAATTTTGCCCGAGAAAAACTCAACTAATTTTGAGTTATCTTTTCCCATACAAACCAAAGCTTTCACTTTATCTTTTACCAACTGCTCAATCTGTCCATACTCATTGCCTTTATCCAAACCACCTGCTATCCAGATAAGCGGCTCTGTAAAGCTATCCAAAGCATAGAACACCGAATCAACGTTTGTCGCTTTGGAGTCATTTACAAACTTTACTCCATTGATTTCACCAGCATCTTCCAGACGATGTGACGCATTTTTGAAATCAGACATTGCCTCAACAAACTTATCCTCATCAAGACCTATGGCCTTTGCAGCAAGCGCAGCAGCCATTATATTGACCATATTATGCTTACCTTTTAATGGTAGCTTGTTCACTGGCAAAGTAAAGTCATTCTTATTAAAAGAGAACTTAAGATCCGCCCCAGACTGACATGCTCCTTCGCTTTCCTTTTCGGAAAGAGATACAGAAAGCAACTGAGGATTTAATTCTCTTGTCTTTAACTGTTCTGAAATAACAGGGTCATCAGTGAAAGTGATAAAATAATCGGAGCTTGTTTGATTCTGTAAAATCCTAAATTTGGAGTTTACATAATTTTCAAACTTATACTCATATCTGTCCAGATGATCAGGAGTAATATTCAGAAGTATTGAAACATGTGCTTTAAATTCAAACATGTCATCCAACTGAAAACTACTTAATTCAAGTACATAGTACTCGAACTTATCATCAATCACTTGCTTTGCAAGACTATCGCCGATATTGCCAGCCAGACCTGTATTTACACCAAGTCTTTTAAGCAGGTGATAAGTCAGAAGCGTTGTGGTCGTTTTTCCATTGCTTCCTGTAATAGCAATGAATTTGGCATTTGTATAATAAGATGCAAATTCAATTTCAGAAATGACTTTAATACCCTTTTTCCTTATAGCTTTGATCAGATCATTCTTTTCAGGAATACCAGGACTTTTTATAATCAAATCAGCATTCAGAATTCTGGCTTCATCATGTTTTCCTTCTTCAAACTCAATTCCTTCACCAGCCAGAATAGATTTATATTTATCCGCCATCAATCCTTTGTCCGATACAAAAACTGTAAACCCTTTGGATTTCCCCAAAAGTGCTGCTCCTGTACCGCTTTCACCGGCTCCTAGTATGACGAGATTTTTTGCCATTGAAATTCTATCTAAGCTTTAATGTAGCTAATGTTAATATTGCCAAGAGAATTCCAACAATCCAGAACCTTGTAACGATCTTCGCTTCATGCATTCCTTTCTTTTGATAATGGTGGTGAAGCGGAGACATCAAGAATATCCTCCTACCTTCTCCGTATTTTTTCTTGGTATATTTGAAGTAACTTACCTGGATTAAAACGGATAAATTTTCCACAAGGAAAATTCCGCAAAGCACCGGTATTAATAGTTCCTTTCTGATTGAAATTGCCAGTACTCCGATAATACCTCCAAGAGTTAAACTTCCTGTATCTCCCATAAATACCTGAGCAGGATAAGAGTTGACCCAAAGAAAACCTATACAAGCTCCTACAAAGGCGGCGACGAAAATTACCATTTCACCACTATTAGGGATATACATGATATTTAAGTAATCAGCGAAAATTGCGTTACCGGATACATATGCAAAAATTGCAAGAGCAACACCGATAATCGCTGAAGATCCTGCAGCAAGTCCATCTATACCATCAGTGATGTTAGCCCCATTAGATACTGCTGTGATAATAAAGATTACAAGCACAACATAAAACACCCAGATAAACTGTTCTCCGAAAATTCCGAACAACTGAGAATAATCAAGCTCATTGTTTTTCAGGAAAGGGATCGTGGTGATCATTGATTTTTCATCCACAAATTTTGATGAGATCAATCCGTCTGAATTTCTAATTGCAGGATTCAGATATGTTCTTACAACTACATGATCATTGAAATAAAGCGTCAATCCTACAATAAGACCCAATCCTATCTGTCCGATAATTTTGAATTTACCCTGAAGACCTTCTTTATTCTTTTTAAATACTTTTATGTAGTCATCCAGAAATCCGATAAGTCCCATCCATACAGTTGAGATCAGAAGTAAAATCACATAAACGTTATCTACTTTTGCAAAGAGAAGTGCAGGAATCATGATGGCGGCTATGATGATGATACCACCCATCGTTGGTGTTCCCTTTTTCTCCATTTGTCCATGAAGACCTAGATCCCTGATTGTCTCGCCTATCTGCTGCCTTCTCAGAAAATTGATCATCTTAGGACCAAAAAACATGGCGATGAACAATGAGAAAATCATTGCCATTCCAGCCCTAAACGAGATGTATCTGAAAACTCCGGCTCCGAAGAAGTCGAATTCCCTTTCTAAATAATTAAAAAGATAATAGAACATTTTAGTTAAGGTTATGAATGTCCAGTTTTAAATTACTCTTAGTACCTTTTTGTGTCATATATGCAAGAATGCTAATGATCTCATTTAGCTGGTCTACACACAGATCTCCGGACCAGGTGATTGTGTGTTTCATCTGAATAAGCTTCAGCCAGTATCTTGCTTCCACTGCTTCTTTAGTTGCCACGGCTATTTTTGCCATGTAATCCTGATTGTCCAGAGCAGCCAGGGATCCCTCTACATTGCCTCTGATATTGGTTGTACTTCTAAGCAGTTTTTCTGAAATCTCAAATTCATTATTTCTGATAAGCTCTATATAAAGCTCGATAATGCTAAGAGAAAGCTTAAATGTTTTTTCAACCAATTGATCCTGTTTTTTTGCCCCAATCGTTCTCATAATTTATTTTCCTAGTAGTTGAAATAATTCCTTTACTGTTTCTTTATCATCAAAAGGATGCTTTACTCCTTTAATTTCCTGGTAATTTTCATGACCTTTTCCTGCTACCAGAAGAATGTCATTTCCTCCTGCGAGAATTATAGCGGTCTTAATAGCTTCTTTCCTGTCTGGGATTACCATCGTTTTTTTCTGATCTGTCAGGCTTACTCCTTTTTGCATTTGAGCAATAATGTCCATCGGATCTTCATTTCTCGGATTATCTGAAGTAAGAATAACCTTATCACTAAGTTTACATGCAATATCAGCCATTACAGGTCTTTTTGCCGCATCTCTGTTTCCTCCACAACCAACAACAGTAATGATCTGCTCATTACCTTGTCTCAAATCCTGAATTGTTTCCAATACATTTTTTAACGCATCTGGCGTGTGCGCATAGTCAACTATAGCTGTTATTTTTTCTCTGGATACGATCTGTTCAAAACGACCTTTAGCAGATTCAAGACTTGATAGCTCCTTCAATACTTCTTCACTGTCTTCCCCCAACAATACAGCAATGCCATATATTCCAAGAAGGTTATATGCGTTGAAGCTACCGATCAGCTTAAACCAGACATCTTTGCGATCTATCTCCAGCTCAATTCCATGAAAGGTATTGGAAATAAGCTTTCCTTTGAAATCCGCCATGGTTTTAAGACCATAGGTTTGCTTTTTGGCTTTTGTATTCTGCATCATCACCATCCCTCTTTTGTCATCAGCATTAACCAATGCAAATGCTGTCGAAGGAAGGTTATCAAAAAACATTTTTTTAGCTTTTATATACTCTTCAAATGTCTTGTGATAATCAAGGTGATCATGCGTAATATTAGTAAATGCGCCTCCTGCAAATGTAAGTCCCGAGATACGATGCTGAACAACAGAATGCGAACTTACTTCCATAAAGCAATGTGTACATCCGGTTTCCACCATCTTATGCAGCAATTGATTTAGTGTCACTGCATCAGGAGTTGTATGTGTACTGGGTATTACCTCATCGTTGATTTTATTTTCAACTGTAGAAAGCAGACCTGCATTGTACCCAAGACTTCTGAACAGTTTATGCAGAAGTGTAACTGTAGTAGTTTTACCATTTGTTCCAGTAACACCTACAAGACTCAATTTAGAAGATGGATTTCCAAAGAAATTCGATGAAACGATCCCAAGAGCTTCACTGCTGTCCTTCACCACTATATAGGTAATTCCATCGCGCAAAAGGGAAGGCATCTCTTCACATATGATAGCACTTGCTCCTTTGTCAATTGCTATATCAATGAACTGATGACCATCTGCCTGAGTACCTTTTACAGCAACAAAGAGAGTTTTCTCTTTTACCGTGCGGGAATCCATGGTTATATAACCAATCTCAGTATCCGTAATTCCGGAAACAGAGACAAGTGATACCTTGTAGAGTATGTCTTTTAAAATAGCCATTATTCAAGTTCGATATAAATGGTACTACCTTTAACAATTCTGGCTCCCGGGGGCATTGATTGTCTGGTCACCCTTCCATGCCCTACATGTCTAACCCTCAATCCGGCATTTTCAAAAACATAATATGCATCTCTCAACGTTAGGCCCATCCCGTCCGGAACAGCTCCTTGCACCAATTCCTTCTGCTGCCACATCACAGCATTGTTTACAGCTTTAGCCATAACCCACTCATCAGCTTCTTTGAAAGAGTGGTTGGAAATTCCTAACTCGTTGCACAAGTAATTCAGATCTTCATGATAACCACCCTTGATAACAGGGAAAACTCCAATCTCCGGACTTACTTTACTCCTTGCAATAGGTTGGTGTAAATCAAGATCAGTAGCATAAATTTTATCTGCTACTTCCTTAAAAACAGGAGCGGCAACGTCGCTTCCGTATTTTTTATATCCCTTAGGACTATCGATAACAACAATGCAACTGTATTTAGGTTTATCTGCTGGGAAATATCCGGCAAAAGAGCAATAATAATCCTTTATATATTGACCATTCTTAATTTTCTGAGCAGTACCGGTCTTTCCGGCAATCTTATAGATTGTATTGTTGATATTATTTGCAGTTCCTCTTTCAACCACTCCCTCCAGCATTTTTTTAACTTTAGCGAGTGTGTTATCCGAACATATTTTTTCCCTTACAACTTCAGTCTCATAAGCCTGCAAAGTCTTGTCCGCCAATTTTGTTTCTTTAACAATTATCGGCTTTATCATCTTACCATTGTTTGCTACCGCATTATACAACATAAGCGTTTGCAATGGAGATATTTTTAATTCATATCCTATTGACATCCATGGAAGGGAAATTCCGCTCCAACTTCTGTCTGTTGGCTTTTTAATAAAAGGTTTAGCTTCTCCATGCATTTGAAATCCTATTGGATCTGCTAATCCTAATGAATGGATATAATCAATGTACTTTTGAGGATTAAGACCGAAATGTTCGTTCACCTTTCTGCTTATCCCTATGTTTGAAGATTTTTCAAAAGCCTCCTGAAAAGTTATTGTTCCATAACCTTCAGGTTTTGAATCGGTCATCAACCTATCGTAGAACTCGAAAGTACCGGTTCCTGTTTCGACACTGTCTTCCAACTCAATATTGGAGTCCTCAAACAAAGCAATTACAGAAGCTAATTTGAATGTTGACCCTGGATCAGTCAACCCTTGGTTTCCAACTGCATAATTATAATTCTCTGCATAAACACCAGGTGCTTGTTTCCCCAAATTAGCGATAGCTTTGATTTCACCGGTTGCCACTTCCATCAATACCACACAGCCATAATCAGCATCGTGTGCAGTAAGGTGTCTCAATAAAGAAGACTCGGCAACATCCTGCATGTTGATATTGATTGTAGTCTGAATATCTATCCCTTGCTTAGGTCTGACTTCGGATTCATCGTGCATTGGTTTCCACACTCCACCGGCAATTTTCATAAACAACGCCTCTCCGTCAGTTCCTCCAAGATCCCTATGGAATGAATATTCCAGACCAGCTCCCTTATTGTCTTCATTGATAAAACCAACAGTTCTCATAGCCAGGTAAGAAAAGGGTCTGAATCTTTTATCTACCTTTTCAAATATTACCCCACCTTTTGATCTCCCTTCCCTGAAAATAGGCCAATTAGCCATTTCTTTTTTTGCCTGGAAATTGATCATCTTTCTGTTTATAACCAGATATTGCTTATGACTCGCTCTGGCATCCTGAATTTTTCTTTTGTATTCCAGACTTGACTTATCCTTGAAAAAAGCAGAAAGAAATCTTGAAAGAGAATCTATTCCATTTTTGAATACTTTATCATCCGCAATCCTTGGATCTATGGCGACTTTATAAAAAGGCAATGAAGTAGCAAGCAAGCTCCCGTTATCTGAATAGATATTTCCTCTTGTTGCTTTTACTTTTCTGAATTGCACTAGATTTTCGACGGCAAGCTTTCTCCACTTATCCCCGTCAACAAACTGGATATATAAAATTTTTCCGATGATAGCGAATGAGAATAACAGAATGACAAGAAATGCCACTCTTACTCTCAATACTATGGATCTTTTAATATTCACCGTCTTTTAAAATAATTTTATATGGTGGTACTGAACTTTCTTCTAATCCTATCTGACTTACCTTTTTCGCAACTTCTGACTGTTTGCTGTAATACATTAAGTCAGCCTTCAATGTGGTATAATCAGCTCTAAGATCATCTACTTCTGCCTTCAGCTTTCCCATTCGTCTTACTGTCTTGTCCGAATAGTGCGTATTACCGATGTAGAAAATGATTATACCAGTTATATAAAGTACATATGGCAGATATTTTACAGGTAAGCCCTCCTCAAAAATCTTATCAATCTTGATGGCATTGCCCATCATAGAAAACAGATTTTTCTTTTCTTCCCTTTGCTGATTCTGTTGTTTAGGAGTATTTTCTGCCATCTTATAATTTTTCAGCAATTCTTAACTTAGCACTTCTCGCCCTTGGGTTAGCCTTGATTTCTTCTTCTCCAGCTTCCAAAGGTTTTTTATTTACTGCCTCTAAAGGTCTTTCAAAATTTCCGTAGATGTCTTTTTCCACATCACCGTAGAATTTACCTTTAGCGATATAATTCTTTACAAGTCTGTCTTCCAGAGAATGATAAGACATGATTACCAGTCTTCCGCCTTTATTTAACACCTCTCCTGTTTGAGTAAGCACCTCTTCCAACACTTTCAACTCTTCATTGACTTCTATTCTCAATGCCTGGAATACCTGAGCTGAATATTTGAAATCCGCACCGCGAGGCGCTATTGGTTTTAAAATAGAAATCAGTTCTCCGGTAGTTTCAATCTTCCCTCTGTTTCTTGCCTGGATAATAGCATTAGCCAGGGTTTTTGCATTCTTCACTTCACCATACATTCCGAATATCTTGTGTAACTGATCTTCGGTATAAGTTCTCAGAATATCCTTTGCTGTTACTGGTGATTGCTGATCCATTCTCATGTCCAGTTCAGCATCAAAACGGGTGGAAAATCCTCTTGTACCCTCATCGATCTGATGAGAAGAGATTCCCAGATCTCCAAGAATACCGTCAACTTTAGTGACTCCATGCAGCTTTAAATATCTTTTCAGATATCTGAAGTTTGCGTCTATAAATGTGAAAGAACTACTTGTTATTTCTTCAGCATTTTTTCTGGCATCTGGATCCTGATCAAAGGAATACAAATGCCCGGTTGTCAAATGCTTCAAAATCTCTTTTGAATGCCCTCCACCACCAAATGTCAGATCTACATAAATACCATCTGGTTTTATATTCAATCCTTCTACACACTCTTTCAGTAAAACCGGAACGTGGTATGCCATTCTAATTCTTTATTTTTTGTCTGCCTGATCTGGCTCATTGCCCAGGTATTTTTCTGCAAGCTTTGCAAACTCCTGTTGATCTTTAATCAGGAATTTTTCATACAAATCAGGATTCCATAGTTCGATCCTGTTTCCCAAACCAACGACTATCACGTCTTTGTCTATCTGGGCATGTCGCAGCAAGGGCTTTGGAATCAGAAACCTCCCATTGTTATCCAGCTCCACTTCCGAGTTTCCTCTAAAAAAATTTCTTTGGAAATTCCTGTACTCTTCATTGAACTCATTGAGTCCCGATACTTTTGAGAATACTTTTTTCCATTCATTCATCGGGTAAACAACAAGACAAGGTTCAAATCCTCGGGTAATGACAATACTATTCTCTGAAGCCTCTGGCAGATTGGCTTTTATGCGTGCCGGAAGGACAAGGCGTCCTTTGGCGTCCATCTTACAGTCATACTCACTCGAGAAATAGGACATTTATTATCGGGATTAGTCTAGAATCACCCTATACAAATATAGAAAAGAAATTTCCAAAATCAACCACTTCCTACCACTTCAAACCACTTTGTGGATAAATTACCCCATAATCCACCATTTTGTTACACTTTTACACAAAAATCGACCAGTTTTTTTGAAACCTTTTTCGAAATCAAGCCAACAAAAGGAAGGCAAAACGAATATAATCACCTAAAAACCAATACAATAAATAGAAAATAACTTGAAAAGGAGGAGAAAATCGAAAAAGTGGGCGAAAATGGGAGATTCTTCCACTTTTGGATCAGTTTATAGCCAATGTAATTTTGTATTTTTGAAAGAAGTGGAGAGAAGTGAGATCTTCTTCTTCATTTTCATAAAAAAATTAAAATTCTAAATGCTTTTAAAGAGATTCATTATCATCCTATTCTTTTCAGGTATATCAAATTCCATGTTTGCCCAACTGCTAATGGAAAGAAATTACCGTTGGGGAGAAATGATCACTCAAAAGGATACGATTCAATGCTATTTGGAAGAAAAGGAAAACAAATATTCAAATAAAGTAAGATACAAACTAAAGTTGGATGATAATAGACCGTTAAAAATCAAATCCGCAAACATCCTCCAAATTAAATTCAACGGTGGGGAAATTTATGATAGAATAAATAATGTACAAAATGAATTCGTTCTTTTAAAAAGACTTGCGGGTGGACCTGTGAGGCTATACAAAGAAAATTTGAGTAACGATACTTCTACAACATTGACAATGGGAGGTACCATGATATATGCGAGGCCTACACCTGATTTTTACTATTTGGTCAAATATGATCAGATCTATATAATGTCAAGACTAACATTCAGAGAATCGCTAAAAAAAATATTTACTAATAATCCTGAATTTGAAAAACTCATTGATGAAATAAAATATAGAGAATTTATTAATAACATTGAAGAAATTGTAAACGACTATAACAAGAAGGCTTCCAATTAATTGTTTCAATTGCAAATATCCAATTCTTTCAAATTGTATTCATTCAACTTAAATGAACCTCACAAAACTAACAACTATTCTACTAATACTTGCTTCTATAAATTTATCTGCTCAATCAGAAAAACACTTAAATGAAGAAATCCAATCTTCCGAATACAAGCCTGGGAAGATTGTTACTCTGAAGGACACAATTAAGTGCTTTATAATGGACAGAGAAAATGACTATTATTTTAATAACAATGTAAAATACAAACTACAAATAAGCGATTCCAAATCATTAAAGATAAAATCTAGAGACATTCTCCATCTGGAACTTGATGGCAATGACCCTTTTGACAGACTTCCATATGGTCCCTTATCATACCTGATGGTTAAACTTGTTGATGGTGATGTAAAACTTTATGAAACAGCGATAGATGGCTTTGATGACTATGGAACCTATAGTAATGGAGGCATGAACACTACCAATAATCCTAATCTTGACAGATTTTTTCTTGTGAGAGAATCTTTAATAATCAAAGTTTCGAGAAGAATGTCAAGTGCAGATATAAAGAAAATATTCCCGGATAACAATGAGTTCCTTAAGCAATTTGAGAAGATGGATTTTCAGCAATTTTTAAAAAATATAAAGGAATTGGTTATAAATTATAATAATTCAATAAAAAATAAGGGAAACGAAAACAAGTAATGAATGTATAAATTAAGCTTTAAATTTAAAGAGATCTGATAAGATATTAAGAGTCTATAAGATGAGAGTTTGTTGGTAGAATTTCACTTTGTGCTGTTTCAGGATCAGACTTTATTGAAAGATTATATTGGCCTGTCAAGGCATTGTACATCACTTTAAAAAGCTCTGCTAGTGTCAAAAAGTAATGATAAAACTTAACGCTACTTTTTCTATCTGCACTCTTCCAGGTAATAGGTAATTCTTTTATTCCTAGATTTAATTTTCTAGCCAGGAATAAAATTTCAAAGTCAAACCCAAACCCTTTAAGCTTTTGCCTGCTGAAAAGCCTTTTAGCAGGTTTATTTAAAAATAATTTAAAACCGCATTGACTGTCATGTATTCCGGGCACCAAGATTTGGATAAACAGATTTCCAATTTTTCCAAGTATAACTTTAATAAATGAATTGTTAACATTCGATTCATTAAGACCACGTGACCCAATTATAATAGGCGTTTCAGGAGATAAAAATTGTTTTAATTTAATAAACTCAATTATAGGAACAGAAAGATCGGCATCTGTCAAAAGTATTAAATCCCCTTTAGCAGCCAGCATGCCGGTTTTAACAGCCATGCCCTTTCCTTGATTTATTCCTAATTTTATTACCTCAACGTTATTATAACCACATTCAATAATAAGCTCAACTGAATTATCTGAACTTCCATCATCAACAATAATTATCTCCAATTCTTCTGCCTTGAAAAAAGAATTAATTGTAGAAATCGTTTCTACAATATTTTTGGATTCGTTGAAAACAGGAATAACTACAGAAATCTTCATAAATTATTTTTTCAATCTGCCCTTTGCAACACAGGTCAAACCAAATAGTTTATTATTGGAAAAAAGAGAATTTTCCAGAGAAAAGTATTTAATCAAAAAATTATTGGCTAATGGAAATAAGGGCTTCATATCACTTTCAGCCTCTCCTGAATTTTTGGTTAATTTCCTCTTCAAAAAAGCTGCAGGATAAAGACTTCCAAAAATATAATGTACTCCAAAGACTTCCTGATCCGCCACTAATTTACTCAAGCTTTCAACAGTATATCTGCGATAATGTCCAAGATAAACATCATGACCAGACCATATATTTTCAAATGCAGGAACTGTAATAAAAAAATAGTTATTACATCCCTCACATCTGCTAACTATTTCCTTAAAAAACGTTTCATCATTTTCAATGTGTTCCAAAACATCCATCAAGATGACTATTGTATTTGAAATACGTTCAGGTAGATTAACTATCCGTTTAATCCTAGAACCAATACATGCTTGAATATCTTCCTCTGAATACCCAATATCACACTGAATCACATCTTCAACTCTATTCCCAAAATGTTCGGCAATTTCATTTGAGAAAAAACCGGAACCGGAACCTATATCAAGAATATTCATCCCCTTCTCTTTATTAACAATCTTTTCCACGAAAGTTAGGAGGGGCTTTTTCTTAGTTTGATAATACCAATGCTGATTTTGATCGATTCCGGAATTGAGTTCTTTTAGGTCCATTCTATAAAAATAGCTTATAAAAAAATTTATTCCCATAATTTTTAAATATTTTTGATATTAAATAGGAAAAAATTCACATATGCCTACGATCATACTTTTCTGATAAAGTTTATAAATAACTTATTTCTATATATTTAATATTAAAATATCACATTACAATTCAATGCTATCATTCAATTTTATTCACAAAAAAAGCTTTTACATCTTCCTCTCTGCAATCACAGGTTTTTTAGTTTTCAGCTTTTATTTTGATCTTACTATTGCAGATCCTACCAATATAACATGGATATACAGAGAAGGTGGTGATTTAGGAATCCATTACTTAGGTAGTTATTATTTCAGGTTAGATGATTGGCATTTCCCATTGACAAAAACTGTTTTAATAAATGCACCCGAAGGAAACTCTATCATATTCAGTGATTCCAATCCTCTTCTATCTTTAATTGCCAAACTTTTAAAATTTATATTCCCGCCGGAATTTCAGTTAATAGGTATGTGGTATTTAATATGTTGGATATTGCAGAGTATATTTGGTTACCTTCTTATTTTTAAGTTAACAAAAAATAATATTTACGCCCTTATATCCGGTCTGCTTTTCTGTTTATTACCAACTCAGGTATTCAGGATAAATCATGAAAATCTTGTAACATTCTGGCTGATCTTGTGGACTCTCTATGTCTATGTAGATAACGAAATGCCAAGTAAAAAGAAACAGATATTATTCTTTACAATCTTTGCTATTTCCAGTCTTATACATGCATATATAACTTTCATGGCGATATTTATAAGTGCAACATGGTATATCAAGAAACTGATTCCGCTATTCAGAGAAGATGATAAAAAGAATCTTTTACAATTTTTAAAAGTATCGGCAATATTATCTGTCTCTTTTCTGATTTTTTTATGGACTATGGGATATTTTTATAACAACCCACAAAACACTGGACTTCTGGGATTTGGCACATATGCAATGAACCTAAACGCTCCATTCAATCCAATTAGTACAAACTATTCAACTTTTATTAAACCTCTGCCTGTACTTGAAGGCCATTATGAAGGTTTTCAATACTGGGGAATGGGAATTATAATTTTATTCTTTTTCATAGCAATCCTTTTTACCAAAAAATATTTCAACGATTATAAGAGTCATCTTGGACTCTTTTTTGCATTGGTTTTAGCCTTTATTTTCTTTTCCCATCAGGATGAAATCTCTGCTTATGAAAGGTTCTTACCAATTGCTTTTATATTGCTATATGGTATTATCAGCTATTCAATTTATAAAGAGAATGAAGTTTCTCTTTTATGGCTGATTATACCAGCATCATTCTGCTATATTTTAGCCCTTTCTAATAAAATCACTCTTGGTAATGTAATATTGTTCGAATTCAAATTATCCGGAGATGAATTTTATGCTGGCTTTTACCGCACTTTAAGATCCTCTGGCAGGTTCTTTTGGGTAACAACACATATCTTATTGCTTGCGGCTCTGGTATTGACATATAAAACCCTTTCTTCAAAGGTTAGATATCTGGTTATCTGCGTAGTCATTATCATTCAGTTCCTCGATCTTTCCAAACTTAGCTATAGATTCGACAGTAATAATTTCTCATACCAGTTCCCATTGAATGATAACCTTCAAAAGATGATCAAGGCTTCACGAAAAGTAAATTTGTTATTTTGCTATGATACCAAAATTATTGAATTTGCAATGAAGAATCGCGTTCATCCCAACTACTTCTATACTGCCCATGATGCTGGAATCTTAACTGATAAAAGACTTAAACAGGAGTATGATGATTTTAAAGAAAACAAGATCAACGATGATGATCTATACATATTTCCTCAAAGTGAACTTGGACTAAATCTACCTGTAGATCTTAACGTCGAAACTTATCAGAATTTTTTATTTATCCCTCCTAAAAACTTCAAATCTGATCATACAAAATTAATGATCGTTAAGAGGCAATATGACAAAATCCAAACTATTATAGATCAGATAAAGTCTAAACAACTTGTACTTATTTCTGCTAAGGATGAAGCTACAAATGCCATTTCTGCGCAATTTAGAAATGACTTTGATAATGCTTTTGGAGCGAATCTTAGAAATCTTGGATTCAGACAGTCCTATATAGCTGTTTTTCAAAATGGAAAACTAGTTCATGAATCCATAGGAGCAAACAATTTAGTTGAATATTGGGGACAGTTTTATGGACTTAATTTCTACGTTAAAAGTACAGGTGCTCTTCAGGGAACGGATTCTTTTATAAAAATCAATAACATTGAATTTTCAGCAAATAACAGAGGATTAAACGTTGTTTCTCTTGAAGAAGCTTCACCTGATAAATTCATTTTCAATTCCTTTAATTTTGACACTTACGAAAAGGCTTATCAATAATTAATTGTCTAGAAATTTATACCTGTTCAATAGTTTGTAATAAATTGAACAGGTATTTTTATTTAATTACATTCAATTTTCTCTACGGAAATGAAAAAAATAGCCCGAATACTCCTCATTACATTCATTGTATTTTTCATTTTCACTAATTTTGTCGCCATTTTTCACAGCTATAAGTTTACGCACTTTTCTTCAGAAAAACTTGCCAAGCCCAAAAAGCCTGAAGACCTCACCTCCGCCGAAAAACTTAAGATAATGATACTTGGGGTAAAGATGCCCAAACCTTTGAATGAGACAGAACCTCATCAAAAATTTCAAACTATAGTACTTCAAAGCAATAAGAAAATCGAATGCTGGAGCATCAAGAATCAGCAGTCCAAAGGTACTGTGATTCTTTTCCATGGATACGGAGGCAAAAAGTCTTCTCTAATGGATAAAGCAGAGGTTTTTATTGATCTGGGTTATAATGTTTTTATGGTTGATTTTATGGGTTCAGGAGGCTCAGAAGGACTGCAAACCACTATTGGATATAAAGAAGCTGAAAATGTAAAAACAGCATATGATTATATAAAAGAAAAAGGTGAAAAGGATATTTTCCTTTTTGGAACTTCGATGGGAGCTGTTGCAATCATGAAAGCGCTTGATAAATATCCACTAGAGCCTAAAGGAATTATTTTAGAATGCCCCTTTGCAACGATGTTTGAAGCTACCAGTGCAAGATTTAAAGCCGTCGGAGCACCTGTCTTTCCAATGGCTGGCCTGGTTGTCTTCTGGGGCGGACTTACAAATGGTTTCTGGGCATTTGATCATAATCCTGTTGATTATGCAAAAAAAATTAAATGCAAGACACTATTACTATATGGGGAGCAAGATAAAAGAGTTAGCAGGGAAGAAATCGATGCCATATATTCCAATCTGAATTGCTCAAAAGAACTAAAAACTTATCCTTTAGCGGGCCATGTAAACTACCTTTTAAAATATAAAACAGAGTGGACCAGAGATATTAGTACATTTCTCGATCAAACTAATAAATCCATTTATCCTAATCATTAGTAGCATCTACTCTACAGACTAAGTGAATGAAATAATGGATAACTAGTATAACAATTGGTAAAAAGAAAATAAATGAAGAGCCCGAGAATGAAACAGCATCAGGTGCACCGGATTCTATCAAAAAGTTAACCACTTTAATTATTGGAAGTATTGAAACCAATAACAGCAATAAAAAAAAACCTAGTAACAACAGTTTTCTAATTCTTCCTTCTTTTACAAAATATCTGATAAGAATATTTACCAGAATTTGAATAACGCAGATGATATAAAATACTTCCATTCTTTAATTTATACATTATTCATACAAACTTAAAATTGAGACTTTAGCACGAAAAATTCACTTTATACTTTTATACACTTGAACGAATCTTATTGAAATAACAAGTTCAAACATTAATGTGGACAATTTTTAACTTAAAACAGAAAAAATTAAACTCTCCCTACAAAATAAATATACAGTTGTAATCATTCTGAAAATCAGTAAACAAAATTAAATTTTCAGGTTAATTATAAGTAATTTGATACTTTATTCTTTTTGCTGAAAAACGAATAAATTACTAAAATTGTCGGTTTAAACAATTAACACAATGGCACAGGATCAGGCTACAATTGACCAAAATCACAAAAAATTTATTCAACAGGTTGTTGAAACAGAACTGGTATGGGGACTTGAAACAGAAGACGGATTTGCGACTTCATCTTCCATGGAATATGAAGATGCAGATGTTATTGCATTCTGGTCAGATGAAGCCTCTGCTGCAGCCTGCGCAGGTGAAGACTGGGCTGAATATTCGCCAGCTTCTATTTCTTTGAGCGAGTTTCTTGAAAACTGGTGCATAGGTATGCAAGAGGATGGCTTGCTCGCAGGTACAAATTGGGATACAGACCTCACAGGGACAGAGCTTGAACCACTTGATCTAGCTCTTGAAATTCTGGATGAATTAAAAGCAAAAGGCAAAAAAATTCAACTACAAGGATTTGCCTCTCAGGAAATATTTGCTGAAGAACTGAAAAAGGCCTGGGAAGAAACCGAAGGCGAATAGTTATTACTCTGAAATATCAAGTCATTTTTAAGATTGTTGACATTCTACATGTTTTTCGCCAAATTGAAAAACATGTAGAAGGGTCTTCATCTGTAGATTTTTATAATCTCTGTATGGTAAATAATACAGAGCTTTTATCGTCTAAATAGGTTCTCCCTACTTTATCGCTTTAAACTTCAATTTTCACTACACTTTTAAGTTGTACAAATGAATCATAGTCAAATCATTGATTTCATAGAAAATAATTCTATTCAGAAAATTAAATTTGCTTTTACTGATATAGATGGTGTGCTTCGGGGGAAAATCATCCATCGTGACAAATTCCTGAAAGGTTTGAAGGAAAATATAGGCTTCTGTGATGTGGTGTTTGGCTGGGACAGTGGGGATGCTTGTTATGATAATGTAAAACTTACAGGATGGCATTCAGGATACCCCGATGCTCCTTGCGCCATAGATCTTTCAACTTTCAGAAAAATCCCCTGGGAAAACGATCTCCCATTCTTTATTGCAGATTTTGGTTGCAAGCCCTTAGCTGCATGCCCGAGAAGCTTATTAAAGTCAATAGAGAAACAATGTCTTGATATGGGCTTTCATGCTGAATTTGCTCAGGAATTTGAATGGTTCAATTTTAGGGAAACTCCACAAACACTGAAAGAAAAAGAGTTCACGAAACTGAATCCTCTAACTCCTGGCATGTTTGGATATTCTGTTTTAAGGCCCTCTTATGAAACTACTTACTATCACAATCTCTTTGATTTATTATTAAAATTTGATGTGCCTCTTGAAGGGCTTCATACCGAAACCGGTCCAGGAGTTTACGAGGCTGCCTTGTTACGAGACAGCGTTTTAAAAGCAGCAGATAAAGCTTCATTATTTAAAACAGGGGTAAAAGAAATTGCTTACAAAAATGGTATCATGGCTACCTTTATGGCCAAATGGAATGAAGAACTACCAGGATGTAGCGGGCATATTCACCAAAGCCTATGGAGCCTGGACAAATCCGAGAACCTTTTCTTTGACCCAGTAAAAGAAAATAAAATGAGCGATCTTTTTAAACATTACCTGGCTGGCCAGCTATACTGTCTTCCATATATTCTGCCAATGTATGCGCCAACTATTAACAGCTACAAAAGATTGGTTGAAGGCGCCTGGGCTCCTACCACCATTACTTGGGGAATTGATAATAGAACCACTGCCCTTCGTGTATTAAATAGTTCAAAAGACCTGACAAGACTGGAAACCAGAGTTCCAGGCTCTGACAGCAATCCATATCTGGCAATGGCGGCAGCCCTCGCTTCAGGATTGTATGGAATAAAACATCAACTAAGACTTGAAATCTTGCCAACTAAGGGAAATGGGTATAAAAATATTGAGAACGGTAAGTTGCCTTCCAACCTCATAGAAGCTAGTCTGGCAATGAAAAACAGTCCGGTTGCAGCGGAATTATTCGGTGGTGAGTTTGTGGAGCACTATGTTAGCACTCGTGAATGGGAATGGAGACAGTTCTCTAAACACGTTACAGATTGGGAATTAAAAAGATACTTTGAAATCATTTAATCAAATCTGTGAAACAACAATACTTTAATACTACCTTTCAAACAAAGGGAATTAATAACTGAATATGAAAATCATAGATTACTCTCAAATTATAAAAGAAGCCTGGGGAAACTTTGATGCATCCAAGACCATTTCAAAAGTCGAAGATATCAGCGCAAAGGTTTCTACCAATCACGTATTCAGAGTAACCTTTGACGATGAAGATATCATCATAGCAAAACTATCTTACTTCGGAAAGTATGAACATTTTAAAGAAGATCACAGACTGATTCACGCGCTGTCCAACAATCTGCTCTATCCTTTTGAAAATGTACTGGCCAAATCTCTGGTAAAAAACAACAAAGTATATACTTACAGGTATCAGAAAGGACTTACAGATGCATGGGTTGTATTTTACAATCCAATACGGGTTTTGGAAAAACTTCCCAGACGATTGGAAGAAGAACATATAGTCAAGCTCGGAAGAGAAATTGCTAAATTTCATAAAGCTTGCGCTAAAGTAAAAAACGTTCTTCCCAAATCATCCAAAACCCTTGTATCGGATATCGAACATCTGCTTGACATACTTGATACAGAAGACGGACAATTTGAACACAGAATGCATGTAGACTATCTTAGGAGTCAATGTGAGACATTTCTCAAGAATATTGAGTTATTAAATTATAAATCCTTTGAAAGCATTCCTGTATTTGTAGATTGGAACATTGGCAACTTTTCCGTTACAGATAAGCTTGAACTATATTCCCGCTGGGATTACGACTGGTTCAGAATGAGTTCAAGAGTATTAGACTTCTATTTTTTCAGTAGAGTCGTTTCAGATATTGGAGACAGAACAGTATTCAGTTATGTAATAGGACCATTGATGGAAGACAGATTTATTCTTTTCTTGAAAGAGTATCATAAAATATATCCACTAACTCGCAATGAAATCCTGTTCCTTAAGGAAGCCTACAGATTCTTTATTTTAAACTATGTAATAAAACATGGAAGATATTTCTTTCATGAGATATATGCTACCAAGCTTCAAAGAGAAGCCTATGAAAGCTACTTCCCTTCCATAGATGAAGAATTCGATGCTGATAAAATTTTAAAAGAGCTGCAGTTATAAACGTCTTACCTCAGCATTAACCAAAACTTACTACTTATTACTTAAAACTTATTACTCCCAATGGTGCAGTTACAAAATTTCAAATCCATCGTTTCAAAATACAAAGTTATATTTTTTGATGCATTTGGAGTTTTGAAAAATTATAAGGGCTTGATACCTGGTATAGAACATACTTTTAATTATCTACAGGAGCACAATAAAGACTATTTTATTCTTACCAATGATGCTTCCAGAAGTCCTGCACAGCTTGCGGAATCTTACCACAAGCTTGGCCTTTTTGCCATCACTCCAGATAGAATAATTTCATCCGGAATGCTGGCTAAAGAATATCTTGATCTGAAAGTCAACCATGGTACTGTAGCCTATCTTGGGACTGAAAACTCCGCTCACTATATAGAAAGATCAGGACTAAAAACCTTACCAATCAGTCAGCTTGAGCTTGACAATATTTCAGAAGTCAATGCTCTTGTATTGCTTGATGATGAAGGATTTGACTGGAATAAGGATTTAAATAAAACTATAAACCTGCTTAGAAACAGGAATATACCTGTAATAGTAGCCAACACTGATACTACTTATCCAGTTTCACAATCACAGGTTGCTATTGCTATCGGTGGGGTTGCGGAATTAATTGAAAATGTTGTCGGAAAGAAATTTATAAGATTTGGTAAACCTGACTCACAGCTTTTTAACTTCGCATTTGAACATGCTTGTGCCAACTGCATTGTAGATAAAAATGATATATTGATGGTTGGTGATACCCTTCATACTGATATAATGGGTGGAAACAAATTTGGTTTCGATACTGCATTAATGCTCACGGGTATAACGCAGCCAGACATGGCAGAACAATATATCAGAAGTACTGGCATTATCCCAACATATATTTGCGAATCCGCCATTATCAAATAAAACATTTTTTATGATCAAAGGACTTTTTAGTATTAGTATTTTGCTTATTGCTCTTTTTCCGGGCGAAACAACCAATTAATTGCATATAAAATTGATCAGATCCCACCAACTAATACAATGGTGATCAACTGTGTTGTTAAGAATGGACCAAAAATTTCACCGACTTACGAGAAAGCTGTTTGTACAGAACTAGTAATTGGAGTACTTAAAAATTTCATAAAACTTACGGAAGAAGATAAAAAGAGAATTCGCATCATTACCGATGAAAACATTTATCAACTGAGATCAACAAATTCTCCCATCCCCAAAGGAGTTTATTACGCACTCACTAAAAATGGAAAGGGAATACCAATAAGCAAACTTGAGAATGTGCAACCAGGAGATTTCGTGCAGTTCTGGACACTAACCTGGGGACATTGCGGATTCGTTAAAAGTATTGACATTGCCAATAAAACGATGGAACTATATTCTTCCTTCCCTTCTACTTAATATTTAATGAATGTAAAAGTTTCTCTTATACATTTTTAAATAGGAGTTATTTTAGTATTTATCAAAGCTCTTCTGTTAAATGAACTTTCTATTGACTTAATAAAATCTTTTTTGCGCAATATTATTCAATCGATTGCTCTATCCCTTCATCCTTTAAAAGTTATTATAAAAATTCAGGAAGAGTAATCTGGATTACATTCTTCAATATAAGTTCATTAAGTGCTAAAAGAAAATTTGTCACTTTTGAACACGGATATACATAATTTGTTTTCAATTAGAAGCTTTATTTATACTTACTGTAAAAAAGTTGATCAATGATAAAATGGAACGAATAATTATTGGCAAGATTCATAAAGTCTGAAGTAAATTAGGAAAGGTAAGATCCTGGAATTTTCAGAAGCAAAGGACTTCCTTAAAAAAAAATAAAGTCTGGGTAGATGTTAATTTAATAAGGAAGAAAAAGAACTAACAGAGACTGCTAAAAGTAGAATTGGATGTCAAAGGAAAAAGAAATTACAAAAGCAGAAGATTTTTCTGACCATGAGGAGCAATCCAATGTTCAGAACGAAACGGATAATGAATCTGATATGATTCTGAAGGTTCCTTCTTTAAAAGCTGGGAGAGTCAACATGGATGCAGAAAATTTAAATTTTTCTATTTCTGTTAAAGCACAGCTTTCTAATTTCTCCAATATAGAAATCGGAACTGACATTCATATTGATAAAATAAAACTAGATATAGATTCGCTTGAGGCAGAAGCTCTTTTTACAGCAAAACTGAAAAAGATTGAAACTATTTTTATCAAAGCATTAGAATCACTAGATAAAAATCCAGATTTAAGAAATTGCAATAACCCAAAATCAGATAGAGAACAAGACGAAGATGGTGATCATTGAGTTTTTTTATTGAAGTGTTATGCTCATAAAACAATAAAGGCATGAAGGATACTAGAAAGAACGAGCAAGATTCTTCTGATATAAAGATATATGGGAAGGCAAAAATGAAACATGTGAATGTTATTAAATCAAGTGAGGTAGAGGTAAATCAATTCAGTAATGTTAAACATGATAAAATACATGAATATATTCGTATTAATGTTCCTTATGAAATGCAAGAAGGAGAAGAATATCATGATGCCATAGTTGCTTCCAAAAGAGGAGTGTCAATAAAAATATCAAATTAACATCTGGCTTTTAATTCAAAAGGGGACTTGATTTATTTCTATCAACAAGGTAAATAAGACAAATTTTTAAAATCCCTTTACTAAAATATAAATCACCCCAAATAACATAAAAAAATGCCTGATGTTTCCACCAGGCATCTCAGTATATTAAAAAGTAACCCTAAAAATTCAGATTAAGCAGCTTTTAGCTTCAATTTTTTAATCAACTCCTGCATGGTTGCATTGAACTTTCTGTCAGTGTCCATTAAGTCGTTTACTGAAGTTAAAGCATGTATTACGGTACTGTGGTCTCTGTTCCCAAAATGGAAACCAATTGATTTCAAAGAAAGGTTAGTGTATTCTTTTGCAAAATACATAGCAACCTGTCTTGCAATCACGATCTCTCTCTTTCTTGTTTTAGCTTTAAGAGAATCAACAGTCACGTTGAAGAATTCGGCAACAAACTTCTGGATATAATCTATACCCACTTCCGATTCTATGTTTTGAACAATGCTCTGCAATGTCTGCTTTGCAAGTTCAAGATCAATTTCTTTCTGAGTTAATGAAGATTGTGCAATCAAAGAGATTAATACACCTTCTAACTCTCTTACGTTGGTATCTATGCTATAAGCAAGATATTCAACAACACTGTCAGAGATTTCTACACCTTCTGACTGCATTTTTTTGCGAATGATCGCAATTCTTGTTTCAAAATCTGGTTGCTGCAAATCTGCAGTCAAACCCCATTTGAATCTGGATAATAATCTTTCCTGTAATCCTTTCAAATCTTTTGGCGGGCAGTCGCTCGTCATTATGATTTGTTTACCTGATTGGTGCAGGTGATTAAAGATATGGAAGAATATCTCCTGAGTTTTTTCTTTACCAGACAGGAATTGTACATCGTCTATAACTAGTACATCTACCTGAAGATAGAAATTTGCAAACTCCTGGGTATTGTTGTTTTTAATTGCATCAAGGAATTGATTCGTAAATTTTTCCGATGACACATAAAGAACAAATTTGTCAGGACTGTTTTGTTTAATTCTGTTTCCTATTGCCTGAACAAGGTGGGTTTTACCTAAACCTACACCTCCATAAATCATCAATGGGTTGAAAGATGTTACTCCCGGTTTGTTAGCGACAGCATAACCGGCCGAACGCGCAAGTCTGTTACAATCTCCTTCAATGAACGTGTCAAAAGTATAGTTTACATTTAACTGCGAGCTGAAAGAAAATTTATCCAGCCCTTTTAAATCAAACGGACTCTTAACAGTCTGAGGAGCGTTATAATTTACAAATTTTGCATTACCATTCGGTTTTCCCTGAACTTGGTTCACAAAAGTTTTGGATTGCTCTGATTCTTTTTCCATCATCAGAGAGTATTCCAATCTTCCGTCAGCGCCCAATTCAGTGTCTATCGCTCTCCTTAAAACCTGAACATAATGCTCTTCAAGCCATTCATAAAAAAACTGGCTAGGAACCTGAATCGTCAAAACGTCATTCTGCAACATTACTGGGACTATAGGTTCGAACCAAGTTTTGAAACTTTGCTCGCCTACACTCTCCTTAATGATACGGAGACAGTTGTTCCACACTGCTTTACAGTCTTTTACAATTAGCATAATTAAAGGGTTTTTGAAAAAATCGTCCTCCTTGATTTTGGAGGGGAGACAAATTTGTAAAAAAAATAATTAACAAAAAAATGAAATGGGGACTTGACTTTTTCATATCCTTCAGGGCTTGTAAATTACGAAATAAGCCCTTGAATATTCTTAAAATAAAACAATAAATTCTTCTAAATATACAACAAACATAATGTTACTACATGTAAATTTAGCCACAAAAAACTAATGATTTTGTAATCTTTTTCTCCCTTAGTTGATTTTTTTAATAGCTTTAAAAAAAAGTTTCCGTGGAACATTCATCAACTCCAAATACCCCTTTCGAAAACACAGATAAAGAACTGTGGTTCAGCAAAATAAAAGAAGAATTAAAGCTTCAAAAACTTGATTCTTTGGCGTGGAACGTAGGGCAAAAAATAAATATAGAACCATTTTATACCAAAGCAGATTTAAGCCGTATAAACGTGTCATATTTTGACAAAAATTTTGGCAAATGGAAAGCTGTCTATAAAATCAATTTTTCGGACTTAAATTCACTAAAAAAAGAAATTGAAAAATCAAAAAAATTCAATGCAGATCATATAGAAATTTTAATCAGAAATAGTCAAAATTTTAGTTTGACTTCTGTGAAAGATTTACTAAAAGACTTTTCATATACCATTGAAATTTTTGAGGCCGATAAAAATGATATTTTGGGAAATATCGCACCTGGTAGTTTTTTAAATCTCAATTCCGACACTTATTTAAAAGAAAAGGATGATTTCATTAATAATGTGTCAACAGTTCTATCTAAAAAAGGCTCAACCAGTTCAATTTTAGGAATATACGAATCAAATGAGGATCCTGGGACTGAATTGGCTTATGCAATAGCCAAAGCTGTTGAATATTTCGATCTTCTTACTGAAAATGGAATCTCCCCAGAAATCGTTTTATCAAATATTCATTTTCATACATCCATTGGCGAAAACTTTATAATAGAAATTGCTAAACTAAGAGCTTTCCGATCACTTTGGGACAAGTTAAAAGCACTTCTTCTTCCTGGAAATTCAATTTATACAACCTTTCATTCAGAACTGATTCCTTTAACGTCGGCTGTTAAAAATGAAAATGATGAAATGATTATCGATACTATTCAGTTTATGGCGGCAATTTTGGGTAATTCTGATTTTATTAAAATAAATAGCAGGACATCGTCTCCCTATCCTTTAGCAGAGGAGTTCTATCAAAGAGTGCGCTTAAACATTGCACATATATTAAGAGAAGAATCTTTTATGGATAAAGTAATGGATCCTTTAGCTGGTTCTTATTTAATAGAAACCATTACTTCAAAAATCAGTGAAGTAGCTTGGGAAAAATTTAAAGCTATTGAAGAAGCAGGCGGTTATTCAGAGGCGAAACGTAAGAAGGCAGTCAATTAATTTATGAAACCAGACTTTTCAAAAATACAATATCATCAACTCCCTGATCCATCTCATAATGGTACACAGGAGAAAAGCACATGGATAACGTCAGAACAGATTCCCGTTAAAAGTTTGTTCACCTCTAAAGATAGTGAAAGCTTTATCTTTGACGACTTTCCTGCAGGAAGCCCGCCATTCTTGAGAGGTCCATATGCAAGTATGTACCTTGGTAAACCCTGGACTATCCGTCAATATGCAGGCTTTTCCACTGCAGAAGAATCCAATGCATTTTACAGAAGGAATCTTGCTGGAGGACAAAAAGGATTATCTGTAGCCTTCGATCTTCCGACACACAGAGGATATGACTCCGATCATTCAAGAGTTACAGGAGATGTAGGTAAGGCCGGAGTAGCTGTTGATTCAGTAGAAGACATGAAAATTCTTTTCGAAGGAATTCCATTGGATCAGATGTCAGTTTCTATGACAATGAATGGAGCAGTCATTCCTATCCTAGCTTTCTATATAGTTGCTGCGGAAGAACAAGGTGTGTCTCCAATGAAGCTTAGCGGTACTATTCAAAATGATATATTAAAGGAGTTCATGGTAAGGAACACTTATATATATCCTCCCCTTCCTTCAATGAAAATCATAGGAGACATATTTGAATATACTTCCCGTCATATGCCTAAGTTCAATTCCATTAGCATAAGCGGTTATCATATGCAGGAAGCTGGAGCCACTGCAGATATTGAGCTTGCTTATACGTTGGCAGATGGATTGGAATATGTTCGCACCGGATTGAAAGCAGGTATCGACATTGATGACTTTGCTCCAAGGCTTTCTTTCTTTTGGGGAATAGGAATGAACTTCTTTATGGAAATCGCCAAGATGCGAGCTGGCAGATATCTCTGGGCTAAAATGCTGAAAGAGTTTAATCCCAAAAATGAAAAGTCTCTTGCATTAAGAACACATTGCCAAACGTCCGGATGGAGCTTGACAAGACAAGATCCTTTTAATAATATCACCAGAACCTGCATTGAAGCTATGGCTGCTGTGATTGGTCACACACAATCTTTGCATACTAATGCACTTGATGAAGCACTTGCTCTGCCTACTGACTTTTCGGCTAAAATAGCACGTGATACTCAACTATATATCCAAAAGCATACAGATCTTTGTAAATACATAGATCCATTCGGTGGTTCTTACTATGTAGAATATCTTACGAATGAGCTTATAGTTAAAGCTGAAAAACTCATCAGCGAAATCGAGGCTCATGGAGGAATGGCAAAATCGATAGAAGCTGGAATTCCACAAAGCAGAATAGATCAGGCTGCTGCAAGAAAACAGGCACGTATTGATTCAGGTCAGGATGTAATAGTGGGAGTTAATAAATATAATGTAGAAGAAGAAGGTAAACTTGAGCTTCTCGAAGTAGACAACACACAGGTAAGAGAAAAACAAATTGAACAACTTGAAAGAATAAAAACTCAGCGGGATGAAAAAGAAGTAACCCTTGCTTTAGATGCCATTACCAATTGTGCTCAGGCAGGGAAAGGTAACCTTCTGGAACTGGCTATAGATGCGGCAAGGAAAAGAGCCACATTGGGAGAAATATCAATGGCGATGGAAAAAGTTTTTGGAAGACATAAAGCTATGACTAGAACTACTTCAGGAATTTATGGCAGAGAATCTTCTGACAAAGGAAACATAGACAAAGCGCGTGCGCTTTCTGATCAATTTGCTGCAATGGATGGAAGAAGGCCAAGGATCATTATAGGAAAACTTGGGCAAGATGGTCACGACCGTGGAGCAAAAGTAATAGCTACTGCCTTTGCTGACCTGGGTTTTGATGTTGACCTTGCTCCTTTATTTCAGACTCCGGAAGAACTGGCAAGAATGGGAGCTGAAAGTGACGTACATATAATAGGTGTATCAAGTCTTGCAGGTGGCCATAAAACACTCATCCCTGAATTAATCGAAGCACTGAAAAAAATAGGAAGAGATGATATAGTGGTTGTTGCCGGAGGAATTATTCCTCCTAAAGACTACGACTTTCTATATGAAAAAGGAGTATCAGGAATCTTTGGACCAGGGACGGTTATTGCTGTTGCAGCGCAGGATATACTTAAAAAACTTATCGAATCTAACCTTTAAACTCACGGGTTATATTTCTTCTTTTATAAGTATCAGGGATGCTCTTATTTTCAAAAAAATACTTAAAGGTAATTAAAGCGTCCTCACAAGTTAGTACCTCATCATCGTGGACGCTAAGATTTCCTATACTGCAAACAATGGACTTCCAAACAGTTTTAAGTGCACTTTTCACCTCTCCTTTTCCTAATACATAATGCTTAAAGCCTTTTTCCTTGACATCTCTATACTCAACAACCAATTCAGCAGGACCACCTGCGCATTGAATATAACTTCCGGAATCTGCTTCAAGAATAAAATAAGCTCTAGATACAGGATCAATTTGTTTTAGCAAATGTTCTACTTCAGTCCATTTTATGTCTTGAATATTCAACCTCTCATTCAAATGATCATACATAAAGTTCATAAGCCTATATTTCGTAACTCAATAGCAATAGCCTTGATAAAATATTCTTCGAATTAATGCTACGATCTGCTTTGAAATTCAATACCAAAAATTATCTATTATAAATTAAAAAATAGTAATTCCCCAGCCAATAATCCGGGGAATTACTATAAGTAAAAATTATTTTACCAATTCAAGAGTTCCAAACAAGCCAGCGTCAATCCAGCCTCTGTTTTTATCTTCTCCTGGTATTTCCATTGATCCAACAAAATTCTCTCTGCCACCTGTTGTATCGTTGTCGTTATAAGAAACCGCAAATCCTAATTTCTTTCCTTCTGAAAGTTTTACAGGAACGTTGTTTTCTCCGTCTTTGTAAGTATCCTTAAATACTTTCATTCCAACTTCCCATGTATAAACGTTTCCATTCTTAATCCTCTTTGTTTCTACATCTTTATTATACAAATGTGGTTTCTGGTCTGGACCAATATCTACTGCATCATAATCCAGTGTTATATGATAGGCAAAAGCATTGTGATTAAACTGATGATTTCCTCCTGATTTGTCTTCATCAATAAACAACTCCAGACAATCATCTTCCCACCAATCGTTGAATGGATCAGGTCTCTGGTCATTCAGAATCTCGTCTGTTATTTCAACCAAATAAAAGATTTTGTCTTCATTCCAAAGAATTTTATATCTGCCAGAAAAATCTTCCGGAGTGTAATCTCCTCCAAGCCATTTATATTTTAGAGGAGCCCATGTCGCTTTCTCCCAGCTCTTTTCATCTCCTTTACCATCTATTACTATATCTTCTGAAGCTTTGTGAGCAGTGTAATTCCCATCGCCAACACTATCTGCTGTGACTGAACCACTCTTTTCTTCTGAATTAGCACTTGATTCAGGCTTTGTGCAAGAGAATAAAAACACCAGCACCTGAACCCAACAAAATAATTTTAGTTTTTGCATGAATATTAAGTTTGTTTAAAAAGATTTTGATTCTTACCCTATACAGAAACAAATATAAAAAAAATTAAATGCTGGCAATGTTCCTTTGGTTGCTTACTTCATAAAAGAAATCAATACTTTCAGGAAAAACTACAATCCACTAATCCCCTTGTAATATTAAAAGGTATAAATGAAAACAGGCAGACTTTGCAGCCTGCCTGTCATATCTAATTATATCTTTTATAAAAATTACTTTTTATTATAAAATGACTGGATGAATTCATCACTGATAGCTGTGCATGAAAAACCTCCGTCATGAAATAGATTTTGCATAGTAACTTTTTTTGTAAGATCTGAGAATAGCGTGATTACATAATCAGCACACTCTTCGGCAGAAGCATTTCCAAGAGGAGATAATTTTTCTGCAAAGTCTACAAATACGTCAAAACCTGAGATTCCTTTACCTGCAGTTGTCATAGTAGGAGACTGAGACACTGTGTTTACTCTGATTTTCTTAGGTCCAAGTCTTAGGCCATAACTTCTTGCGATAGATTCTAATGCAGCTTTTGCTTCGGCCATGTCATTGTATCCCGGAACAGCCTTCTGTGCAGCGATATAACTAAGAGCTACAATTGAAGCACCTTCATTTAAAGCATCCTTTTTCTCAGCAATTTGCATGATTTTGTGAAAAGAAAGAGCTGAAATATCGATAGTTTTTAGAAACCATTCATAGTTAAGATCTCCATAGTCCTTGCCTTTACGAACGTTTGGACTCATACCTATAGAGTGAAGGATAAAATCTACCTTACCACCTAAAGCTTCAAGAGATTTAGTGAAAAGGTTTTCAAGATCTTCCAGAGAAGTAGCGTCAGCTGGAATTACCACAGCGCTACATTTTTCAGCTAGTTTATTGATCTCTCCCATTCTCATTGCAATTGGGGCATTGGTTAAAGTGAATGAAGCTCCTTCTTCATGTGCTTTTTCAGCAACTTTCCATGCAATGGAATTACTATCGAGTGCTCCGAATATGATTCCCTTTTTACCTTTTAAGAGATTGTAAGCCATTTTTTCTTTGTTTTATTAAAAATCAACTCGCAAAAATATTATTCTCCATGATTCATTCAAAAATTCCAGGATAAAATATCTTCCTTTCCTTTCTTTATTCGTTGATTTCCAATAACTCTTTCGCATTCTTCATTGCTGTTTCAGATGGTTTCTCCCCTCCTATCATCTGTGCAATTTCCTTTACACGATCCTCTTTAGTCAATTCCTTTATTTTACTAACTGATCTTTTACTTGAATGATCTTTATATACAAAGTAATGTGCAGATCCTTGTGCAGCAATCTGAGGTAAATGGGTAATGGCTATCACCTGATGGTTTTTAGACATTTGCTTCATCATCTTTCCAACCTTAAATGCTACCTCTCCGGAAATACCGGTATCGATTTCGTCAAATACTATGGTTGGCAATGATGATTTATCTGCAAGCATGTATTTGATACATAACATAAGCCTTGAAAATTCTCCACCTGAGGCTGCATTTTTAAGTTCTTCAGGTGCGATACCCTTATTCGCACTGAACAAGAAATTGATTTTATCAATACCTAAAGGACCAAGCTCAGTGGTATCCGAATGAATATGCATAGTAGCATTTGGCATTCCCACCTCTTTAAGCAATAATTCCAATTCCTTCTTAATGCCTGGTATTACTTTAGTTCTCTGATTGCTTAGTTTAACTGCTTTTTCCCTCAAGCTCTTTTCCAGTTTTAATAATGCAGCTTTTAATGTTTCAATCTTCTCAAAAAGATCTGAATTAGCACCCGCTTTATTTTCAAGGTCTTCCTGAATTGCTATAAGTTCTTCTATAGTATTTACATGATGCTTCTTTTGAAGCTTGTAAATTAAACTGAGACGTTCCCTTTTCTCTTCAATTTTTTCCGGTGAATAATCGATCTGTTGTTCAGCTTCTTCAAGCTCTCCATTGATATCTTTTAACTCTATTACAATGCTTTGGAAACGTTCACGCAGTTTTTCGTAAGATGGAGAATACTTAACAATACCATCAAACAATTTATTAACCGTCTGTAAAACAGCAATACTTGCCTGATCAGATTCAGAAAGAATACTAACCATCTGATTAAGCTTACTTTTAATTTCTTCTGAATTTTCAAGCAGCTTAAGATCTTCTTCCAGTTTTTCCTGCTCACCACTTTGTAAATCGGCCTCTTCCAATTCACTCAAAAGAAAAGTATTAAAATCCTGTTGCTTTGAAGATTCTTCTGCCTGCCTTGTAACTTCAACAAGTTCGGCTTCTTTATCCTTAAATTCTTTATAAAGCTTTTTATACTCTGTCAGCAAATTTTTATTTCCTGCAAAGGCGTCAACAATTCCAATCTGAAATGAAGAGGCTCCCAGCATGAGTGTTTCGTGCTGACTATGTACGTCCATAAGTCTTTGTCCCAGCTTTTTGAGAAAATCAAGATTTACAGGAGTATCGTTTACAAAAGCTCTGGATTTGCCACTGGGAGCTATTTCTCGTCTGACCAGACATAGTGTTTCATAATCAAGATCCTCCTCTTTGAAAAGATCCTCAATCTCATATCCTGAAATATCAAAAGCACCTTCAATGATGCATTTTTCTTCTTCATTGAAAAGTACTTTAACATCTGCCCTGTTACCAAGCAACAAACCAAGTGCACCCAGCATAATTGACTTTCCTGCTCCTGTTTCACCTGTTACAATATTTAACTCCGATGATGGTTGCAGTTCCAGCTCGCTGATCAGGACATAGTTCCTGATTAAAAGATTTTTAAGCATAATTAAAAGGAGGCTGTATAATCGTAAATTATTTCACGAATGTTCTTAAAATCAATGGGGTGCAAATCCAATCTGGTGTCCTTAAGCAAAAGCTTTTGATCATCAGCCGAAACAAGACTCCCAAAAAGAGTTGTCTGATCATGCATGATGACATTGATTTCTTTCGAAACAACAGTGGATATTTTGGAAGGAATGTCCTTTGCAGGTATGCGGATAAGCCTTTTTCCCATTTTCATTAAATTATATGCTAATTTAATAAAAATAGATAGAGTGAAGAATGATCAGAGCTTAAGAAGCCGATTATATTTATCTGAATTTAGCGGATCCATCTGCCTCAGAGTATTTACCACCTGTTGACGCATTTCCGGAGCAGCCTGGGAATAAATATTTATTATTTCCTCCACTTTGGCATTAAAAAAATTCTTAATCACTACAGAAGTTGGATTGATGTTATAAACTGTTTTTATTTTATCAAAAACAGTGATGATATCTTTTCTGCTTTGGTCTGCATTTATCATAAAGGTATCCATTGCCTGGCGATGATAAATGTATAAACCCTCTCTAAAAGGCGCAAATTGAGTATTGGTAAGGTTTTGAATTAATGAAAATCTGCCGTTTGTTTCCAGCTGATCCCAACCTACTGCCTGAGAAGATTGTGCAATATTTGCAATATCTCTTGCTTTCTCATAATATTTAGTTCCCCCCATTTTCCCAAAAGTGTCATAATCCATAGCCAGGATCATGTAGGCATAATAAGAAAGCATTGCTGTAAGATTACCATTAAAAGAATTTTCAGTATAATAAATTGCGCTTCCTTCTACATACTCAAAATTAAACTTCCTATCCAGGAATTTGAGAATCATAGTTTCTTTATTGGTGTTGTATAAAGGTCTTGTGGAAGTAATCATGGCCGTAGCCTCGTACAGACTTTGACCGGAAACCCCTGTAAGAGTGATAATAATGTTGCAGTTAATCCTCTCTTCCGGTTTATATTCATCAGTTGTCCACCTTTTGTTATTCATAAACTCCAGCATGGCTGCCTTCAACTGAGTCATAACATCCTTTTTCTCACTATTTTCAATACTCTCAGCATCAATAGTAATGGTACAATTCAACTCACCTTGTTGAGCAAAAGCAATCAAGTTTGTGAATATAAAAATCAAAGCTATTAAGTACTTTTTCATATTTCTGAAGTGGAGAGTTACAGCAAAAAAACTATGTATGTTACTGAATTTTTCTATTATGAAATTGACGTCTATTATTTCTTTTTGAGATTCAGATGCTTCAATAACTCCTGGATGATATCAGAAGCAACTTCTTTCTTACTTTTTAACTCAAAAGTCTGCACCATATTGTATCTGTCAATAAATGTTACCTTGTTGGTATCATATCCAAAACCCGCTCCATCATCTCTCAAAGAATTGAGTACTATAAAATCAAGGTTTTTATTTGCAAGCTTTGCTGATGCGTTCTGAATCTCATTTTCGGTTTCTAAGGCAAATCCAACCAATACCTGATCAGGTTTTTTATTAGCCCCCACAGCAGCTGCAATATCTTTGGTTTTTACAAGCTCTATGCTCAGTTCCCCTTCTTTCTTTTTGATCTTCTGTAATGCAACTTCTTTCGGAGTATAATCTGCAACAGCTGCCGAAAGTATAATAGCATCGGCATCTGTAGCATTAGTCATCACTGCATTAAACATTTCCTCAGCCTTTTGCACTTTCACAAACTTAACAGAATCAGAAGGAGATTTTAATGCTGTAGGACCTGAAACCAGAGTAACAGAAGCCCCCAGTTGGTCAAGCTGACTGGCAATTTCGTAACCCATTTTTCCGGTTGAATGATTTCCGATAAACCTTACTGGATCTAGTGGTTCGTAAGTCGGTCCGGCGGTAACTAATATTTTCTTTCCAGCAAGCTTGCTATTTTCCTGAAAATATCTTTTTACAAAATCCGTAATATGTTCAGGCTCAGCTAAACGTCCCTCACCTTCAAGGCCGCTTGCTAAAAAGCCAAATTCGGCATCAATAATAATATTACTATAGGATTTAAGCTTTTCTATATTTGACTTTGTAGCCGGATGTCGATACATATCCAGATCCATTGCTGGAGCGAACATTACAGGACACTTAGCACTAAGATAAACTGCAGTTAGGAGGTTGTCGCAGACACCATGAGCCAATTTAAAAATTGTATTTGCTGTGGCTGGAGCGATCAGAATAAGATCTGCCCACAAGGCAAGATCTACATGATTATTCCACTCTCCTGCATCATTCCGGATTAAAGAATCATAGACAGGTTTTCCGGTCAGTGTCGAAAATGTAAGTGGCCCAATAAAAGAAGAAGCAGAGGGCGTCAGTATTACCTGAACCTCTGCTCCTTCTTTTATTAATAGTCTTGTTAATAAAGCTGCTTTATATGCCGCAATGCTCCCGCAAACACCAAGTATAACTTTTTTTCCGCGAAGCATCATTCACATATATTATTTCTCTTCGTTAGGCTTTCTGAAATGAATTTTTCCTTCGAAAAACTCATCAATAGCCACATTCGTTGGTTTTGGCATTCTTTCGTAGAACTTGGAAATCTCTATTTGCTCTCTGTTTTCAAAGATTTCTTCAAGATTATCAACTGTAGAAGCAAAATCAGCCAGTTTGTTATTCAATTCTTCTTTTACTTTTGAAGATATTTGTCTTGACCTTTTTGCCACAACTACAAGTGATTCATAGATATTTCCAGTAGGTGCAGATAACTTTTCAAGATCTCTCGTCACTATTGACGATGGAATTGTAGTAACTTTTGCTTTATTGTTCATTAGCTTTGAAAATTCTTTAAACGTTCTGTAATCCTGTCATATAACTCTTCAGCCTCTTTTTTGAATTTGCTTTCTGGGTATCTGTCTATAAACCCATAATAAAATTCAAGCGCTGTATTATATCTTTCTCTTTGCAATCTTAATACACTGTGTTTGGCTAGATTATATTGTGCCTGGAACTGTATAAACGTAGCTTCTTCTGCAAATTTACCAGAAGGATACCTGTCTAGAAAAGTTCCAAGACTTACAACAGCTGATTTATAAATGCCAATTTTATAATAAAGTTTTGCATTTTCAAATGCCTTGTATTCTGTTTTAGCATTCAATTCATCAGTCATCTTGTTCACTTCTTCCATATGACTGCTTTGAGAATATTTCACACCAAACATCTGAATTGCCTGCAACGCCTCATCGGTATTTCCCTGATCAAGTTTGTATGCAGGACTATCCATGTATAAAGACTTTACATGCATATACATGCTTTCTTCTGCATATTCACTTCTTGGATAGGTTTCATACAAATCCTTGAAGTAATAACTGCTCATGATATATTGCTTATCATTAAAATAAGTATTGGCAAATACAAATTGTGCTTTTTCAGCTTCTGGGCGGCCTTTTAACAAAGGCATTATTTCTTCTAAAAGGACGTTGGCTTTGTAATTATCCTTTTTCTCATAATATTTCAGCGCAGCCTCCAGCTTTTTGTTGACGTCTGAACTTTTTTGAACCCGCTGAAATTCACTGCATGAAGACAGCAAAATCAGCAATCCCAACAAAAGACTTTTAGCAAAACCTAACTTCATAAGACCGTAAAAGTAAACAAAATATGCTTTTTCTTCTAATTATTTCCATCCAAATTAATTTTCCCGGCAGTTAAAAGCCCTGAATTATTAGAATTTCAGATTTTGGATATAACGAATTTATCTCACTAATTGACATACCGTACACCTAAAACATCCTTTTTGGATGGTCTCTCTTTACCTCTCCAGACAAACCCTTTTAACCTGGTTTCCGGCTCCAATATCTCATGGGGAGGAATAAACTTCGCGTCAGGACTTTTAATAAAAGATATGGTATTCACCTTAGCTTCTTTAAATCTAACGACCAGATCACTACAAACTACTTTATTCATTCCTATTAAAACCGTGTCTCCTTCCAGAGCGAAATACAAACTTTCTCCATTTCCATTCACATCCACTTTTTGGATTTTATTTTCCAGAAAGTGAGCCACCATTTTCTTACCTTTTACCTGATTATAATTTTCAAGACTGTCAATAGAGGCCATAAATGCATTAACCTTCATATTCATCTTTGAAACTTTATTATTTACCAAGAGAATATTAATGGAGTCTGCTACAATCTGATTTTTTTCACTCCATAATACAGGATCCCCAAAAAAATAAATCGTAGAATCTGCAAAATCATATACTAATGAATCACATTTACCTTGAAGATCATGACGGAAGATTTTGGTATGCTTATACGCGATCAGTTTTTTAATATTTTTCTCAGGATAATCCAAGGATATTAAAGTATCAGCTGAAAGAAACAAGGTATCACCTCCAGAATAATTTTTCATTACCGGGTTTCCAAACACTTTAGAGGTTCCTCTTTTACTCCAGTAATTTGCCCTTTCTCCAAGTATAAGTACACTGTCCTTTGGGCTTTTTAAAATTACATTTCCTCTGGCAATTCCATTACCTTTTCTTTCGTCGTAATCCAGGTTATCAGCCTCTATGTCGAAATTACCTGACTGTACATTAGATCGCTCTTTCGTCGCAGTAACCTTGCTCATAATATTATATTCACCTTCTGTTGTAACCACAACACCATCAGGAGAAATGATTTTAGTGGGACCTTTGAAATAGGCAATATTGGTATAGGAGTTATAGTCAAGGCTATCAGTAGTAAGTACAAAATTCTGAGATGGGTTTACAACCCGTACATCTTTCCGGAAATTAAATATTTTCTCTCCTAGATTATAATACCCTTCTCTACTTGTAAGTGTACTTTTCTCATCTTTAATGGTCCCGCCATTTGGATAAAAGGCCCTTCTTGCAGAAACATCATAATGAAGAACATCTGTAAAAAGAGTCATTGTCTTATCTTTCAGCACAACATTCCTTTTAGCAATAGTCTTTTTGGTATTCCCTTCATAAAGAAGATTTCGACAGGTAAGATTAACTGTGTCACCCTGATTCATTCGAACATTTCCGAAAGCCTCAATAGAGTTATTTTTGGGATTCTGATAGGCAGAGTCGCAATAGAGGTATGTTCCCTGTTGTTTAAAAATCACATCCCCTTTTAATCTCCTAATGTTAACTCCATTAACTGTAATACCTTCCAGTTCTTTGGCCTGGACTAGGTCTATTTTTCCCTGGGCATTTACCAGATCGGGAATAAAAACCAGCAGAAAAAACAGATATAAGCAATATCTCATTTGTATATTTATCTCACCAAAATTAATCAAAAAAGCAATTTTTCTAATATGTTACAAAGATTCCTCCAATTTATCTCCGAACATCAGCTTGTCTCCGAATCCGCATATGTTTTGGCTGCTGTAAGCGGAGGTAAAGACAGTGTGACCATGTGTGAACTTTTACATTTGGCCGGAATTAACTTTGGAATAGCACACTGCAACTTCCAGTTAAGAGGATTAGACTCAGATCTGGATGAACAGTTTGTCAGAAAACTTGCAACTCACTATAAGGTTCCATTTTTTTCCCAACGATTTAAAACGGAAACATTCGCCAAAGATAACAGAATTAGCATTCAAATGGCTGCAAGAGATTTGAGATATACCTGGTTTAGAAAACTTGCTTCTGAAAATGGTTTCGATTCTATTGCCACTGCTCACCATTTGAATGATGTGTTTGAAACAATATTACTTAACCTTACAAGAGGCACCGGATATGCTGGATTGCAGGGAATACAACCCCGCAATGGAGAAATAATCAGACCACTTCTTTTTTGCCAAAGGGAGGAAATAGATCGTTTTGTTCTGGAAAATAATCTTGAATGGAGAGAAGATATTTCAAATGCCTCTACAAAATACTATAGAAATCTTATCAGACATAAAGTAATTCCGGTTCTAAAAGAAATCAATCCTAGTCTTGAACAGACGGCGTATGAAAGTACTGAAAAAATACGTGCTGTTGCAAACTTCTTCAAATCCAAGATTAGTGAAATTAAATCCAGGGCTCTTTCTTCCGATGGACCAGAGATAAGAATTAACCTGAATATTGTTCTTTCAGAACCGGAACCAGCCATTGTTTTAACCGAACTTCTGAATGAATTCGGTTTTACCTATAAGGATTCTGTAAATATTTTAAATACCAGGACTACCGGAAGTCTGTATTATTCCAAAACACATGTTTTGAATGTAGACCGGCAATCATTGTTGCTGAGGTATATAAATAACACAAATCCTGCTGAGGAATGTAAAATAAGCGAAGACCTGAATAATTTCACTTTCAGAAATCTTTCATTTTCGATGAACAAAATTACTACAGATGAGTTTGTTGTCCATTCAGATAGGTTTACAGCTCACCTTGATTGGTCTGCTTTGAAATTCCCGCTTATAGTTAGAAACTGGTTACCTGGAGATAGATTTATTCCTCTGGGAATGAAAAACTTTAAAAAAGTGAGTGATTTTTTGATTGACCAAAAAACGCCCTTGCTAATAAAAAACAATACTTTGGTTATAATCAGTGATGAAAAGATCGCCTGGATTGTAGGAATGAGAATTGATGACAGATTTAAAATTACATCAAATTCTAAAACTGCTTTAAAAATCACCGTTAATCCTCCTTCCTGAGGTCATTTTTGGTAAAAAACATTTTAATTTTGACATACTTTGGATAAATTTACACTCCTAGTTTATAATCATTAACTAAAAAATCATATTTTACTATGAAAGTAACAGTAGTAGGAGCAGGTAACGTTGGAGCAACCTGTGCCGATGTTTTAGCATATCGTGAGATTGCAAATGAAATCGTTCTTCTTGATATTAAAGAAGGTTTCGCAGAAGGTAAAGCGCTTGATATTTGGCAGAAAGCACCGATCAATGTTTACGATTCGAAAACAGTTGGTGTAACTAACGACTACTCCAGAACTGCTGGTTCGGAAGTGGTAGTAATCACCTCGGGTCTTCCAAGAAAACCTGGTATGACGAGAGATGATCTTATTTCTACCAATGCTGGCATCGTTCAGTCTGTTACAGAAAACGTTGTAAAATACTCTCCGAATGCGATAATCATTGTCGTTTCAAATCCTTTGGACGTAATGACATATTGCGCACACCTTGCTTCAAAACTTCCAAGAAACAAAGTGATAGGTATGGCTGGTATCCTTGATACTGCTAGATATAGAGCATTCCTCGCAGATGAGATCAAATGTTCTCCAAAAGAAATTCAAGGAATGCTTCTTGGTGGTCACGGAGATACTATGGTTCCGCTTCCTAGATATACTACTGTTGGTGGTATCCCGGTTACTGAACTTGTTGCCAAAGACAAACTGGATGCTATCATCGAAAGAACTAAAAACGGTGGTGGAGAGCTTGTGAAACTGATGGGAACATCTGCATGGTATGCTCCAGGTTCTGCAGCTGCACAAATGGTTGAGGCAATAGTGAAAGATCAGAGAAGAATTCTTCCTGTATGTATCAAACTTGAAGGTGAATACGGTATTAATGACTGCTACCTTGGTGTTCCTGCAGTTTTAGGTAAAAATGGTATCGAAAAAGTAATCGAACTTAAATTGAATAGTGAAGAAATGGAGTTACTTCAGACTTCAAGAAAACACGTAAAAGAAGTTATGAACGTGTTAGATAACATGCCTGCAAAAGCTTAATACAACATGCATTAAATAAAAAACCCGGCTTAAACCGGGTTTTTTTATTTAGTAAGAATATAAATCGTTCGTTCTTTTAGTGTTGTGGTCTTATAATGAATTTCTTCCGCCCCATTGAAACCGGCTTCCTTTCCTATTTTTTCAACTTCTACAAATGAAGGGATGTAGCAATCCAAAGTACCATATTCATTTGAAATATGAAGTCTTTGTTTGTCCAAATGCTGAGCAAAAGTCTGGAAACCAATTTTAGGTACATCAATTACCAACTTTCCACCTTTATTGAGAAAACCTTCTACCTTTTGTATACAATTTTTTTGTTCCTCCAATGAAAAGTCTATAATACCGGACCACATCCACAACGCCACATCAACCTTTCCTTCCATGGAATAAGTTTTAATGTCACCAAAAACAACCTCCACATTTTTGTATGTTTCAGTCAGATAATCAAATAAAACCGGGCTCTTCTCAAGGGCAATAATTTGTCCCTGAAATTTATTTTTCATCAGAAAATCAACACATCTACCATATCCTGCGCCTATTTCCAGAATAGCCTTGGCATTTTTAAGACTTGAGTTTACCATCCAAAGGTCTGGGTAATCCGCAAATCCACCTTTTACTGCAAGTTCTTTAAGAGTATTGACTCCCAACCTATTGTAATAATTGATATTTCTATCATTCATTATTTCCTCTGACAAAAAAGACATATTATTGCTAACCATTGTGTTCTAAAACGGTTTATTAAAAAAATAGGATACATTGCGGGACTATTATTTTAATAAAAACCTGATAATTATGAGAGGATTATTTCTTCTTATAGTTTCTTTTTATATCCTCCCTCCTATAACTTCCGAAGTTTACGCAAAAACGGATTATAAGTTTTCTGCTCCCAATTATATAATCGGTGATGAATTTGCTGAAATTCAAATAGTCAGATTAAACAATAAAGGGACTCCTGACTCTACCTTTAACGGAAAAACCGGATTTTATATCGACAAAGAGCTTAAAGTGTTGGAATTCATTAAAGGTAAGGCTCTGTATACCACCACCTTATTTGAATCCAGTGAAATTATTTTTAAACCTCAGGATCAGACAACATTATACAACATTAAAATAAGACATTTGCCTGATTGGCTGAGTATTATTCCTCCATTGCTGGCAATTGCTTTGTCATTAATTTTTCATGAAGTCATTACATCTCTATTTTTAAGTGTTTTTGTAGGTGTATTATTATTAATAGGTTTTGAATTTTCAAATGTTATTCCAGCTTTTTTAAGGGTCATAGACTCATACATCTTAGAAGTTTTGAGAGACAGTAAACACCTTTCCCTTATCTCTTTTGCATTTATGGTTGGAGGAATGATTGCTCTCATTGCCAAAAATGGGGGCCTCACAGGACTAGTAAATAAAATTTCAGGTATTGCTCACTCTTCAAGAAGTGCGCAGCTTACCACGCTTTTTCTTAGTCTATCCATTTTCTTTGACAATTATGTCAATATTCTCATAGTAGGAAATACAATGAGACCAATAACGGATAAGTATAAAGTTTCACGAGAGAAACTGGCATTTATTGTAAGTACAACTGCCGCCTCTGCTGCCTCACTGGCCTTTTTTACAACCTGGACCGGAGCTGAAATGGTTTATGTCCATGATGCGGCATCTTACCTCAGATTAGGTAATTCTGCATTTTCCATTTTTTTTAAATCACTCCAATATGCCTATTATCCAATCTTTATGTTGATACTAACTTTTGTATTAATAGTATCTAAAAAAGATTTCAACAAAATGGCAGTTGCAGAGGTCAGTGCTCGAAGCGCAGGCATTAAAAATGAACAAAATGATATATCCATTGAAAAAAATATAGAGAGAGATATTGTGGAAATTTTACATCCCGAGTCCCAAAACGGAGGCAAATGGATTAATGCCGCATTTCCGTTAATAGTACTTTTCTTCACAGCTATTGCAGGATTAATTATAACAGGGACGGAAAACATCTATCAGAAAATGCTTGGAAAAGGTATCCCTATAACCAGTCAAAATCTCTCAACTGTTTGGAAACATTTGTATGACTTTGATAACAAAAATATAAGCTTTTTTCCAAAACTTGGGGAATTGTTTGGTAATGGAGACTTTTATATTGCACTACTTTGGTCTTCATTCTCAAGCCTTTTGACTGCCTTTCTATTAACCTTATTACATAAAAATTTATCCTTAAAAAGAACTACAGAAATCATGATTCATGGTTTTCGGGTTATGTTATCAGCTATTATAATTCTGATTTTTTCCTGGTCACTTGCAGAAATCACAGAAGACCTCCATGCAACAGAATACCTTTCCTCAGTAATCACCGGAAATATTAAGCCTAGTCTTCTTCCCATTGTTAGTTTTCTGCTAGCCGCAACTTTTGCATTTTCTACAGGTTCAGTTTGGGGAGCCATGGCAATCTTATACCCATTGCTGGTGCCTGTGAGCTGGATGATTTCGGCATCTTCCGGACTATCAATGTCTGATACAGAAAGCGTTACCTATAATGTAATTTCAACAATTTTAAGTGGTTCTGTATTTGGCATTCATTGTTCTCCTGTTTCGGACTCGACAATTATGAGTTCAATAGCCTCCGACTGCAATCATATTCAACATATTAAGACCCAATTACCTTATGCAGCAACAATTGCTTTAATTAGTATTCTGGTCTTTTTTTTCAGCCTTATAAATTTTCACTGGTTTTTTAATCTGGGACTTGGGACAGTCCTAATCATATTAATTGTAAAATTTTCAGGAAAAAGAGTAGAATAAATTCTATCTTTAGTAAAGCTGGAATCTACTTGTATGAAAAAGATATTAATTTATATATTTCCCTGGTTTTTAGTCCTTTTATTTGGTTTTATCATTTATAAAACTAATTTTAAAAATGAAGAGGAAAGTAATGAGATAAAGACAGTTTCTTCCCACCATCTCATACAGGAAAGAATAATAAGTTTAGGAAAACTGGAAGTAGTAAAATATTATTTAAAAGATATAGTGGAACACGAGGTGAAAAATCCATGGTATCTACCTGATCCTAAAGCAGTTTTAATAGCAAGTGGAGAAGTTGTAGGTTGCATTGATCTTACACTAATCGATTCGACAGATATAAAATTTTCAGAAAACAAAGTTTCGATTCGTTTGCCACAGCCAGAGCTTTGTTATTTCAAAATTAATCATTCTGACTCCAAAGTTTACAGTATAGAAAAAGGGCTTTTTCAGGAATCAGAATTAATCGATGCAGCCTATAAAGAAGCTGAAACTCATTTGCAAAAAACCGCACTGCAGATGAAGATTATGGATCAGACAAAAGAAAATGCAAAATTGATCCTTAAACCTTTGTTGGAAAAAATTTCTGAAAAAGACGTAGAGTTAAGTTTTTAAATCAAATAGCTTTTTTTATTCAGAAACATCAGAACTTTTCCACAAAATGGGTTAAAATAGTCCACATTCATAACAATTTAAGGGGATAATTGTTTTCCCTTGAATTAAATAAAATTTTGACTTAGCTAACAGTTGAAATGAAAGAAGAACTAGTCCAACCAATTACATTCAGCTATTTTTTAAACTTTATCAAAAGTCAGTTTTTGGAAAAGGGAAATAATGAGATAAAAGATTATTTTTTAAACAAATCCTATGACCAAAAAAGGCTTCTTACACAATTGATTCTTTTATTTAAAGCTATTAAATGTGAGGGAGACGATTTCCTTATTAAAAATACTATTGATTTACTGATAAAGTCTGGACTCACTGTATCTGAGACAGAAGAGTTTGTTTTAAGATACAAAAAATTGCTAATTAAATTTATTTGTCAATATACCTCTGACTCAGAAGTCATTTCCACATTACTCATTTATCTTCAAGATGCTTTTTATCTTATTGAGAATGACATATTCAGAAGAAAACCTCAACAAAATAAATCAGAAGAAGAAATTGATGCTTGTTTATCCATAAACAAAGAAGGAAAAATAACCCATTGGAATAAACAGGCAGAAAGGCTTTTTGGATATCAGGAACAGGAAGTAATAGGAAACTCCTTAATTCTCCTTATCCCGGAAAGAATGCAGCAGGAACTGGTGGAAAATGTGATTGCATCCAAAAACAAAAAAATCAAAAAGAAAGATAACAAAGATGAAGTTAAAGTCTTGAATGGTATTTTTCCAATCAAAGATTTATCAGGTAATCATATTGCAAGTGGCATTCTGCACAATGATGATGTCACCCTTCAAAAAGCTGAAGATAAATTAAAGGAAACCAGAGAACTTATTAACCAGATTGCAGATTCGACTCCAAATGTTCTCTATGTTTTTGATACCCGATATAGAAAAATAGTCTATGTTAATAAGGCCATTACAGAGGTGCTAGGTTATACCCCAGAGGAAGTCCGAGAAATGTCTGCTGTTCAGATTAAAGCATTGATACACTCAAAAAATCAAATCAATATTGAAAATTGGGTAGACATGTTTTCAGAACAAGCGAAAGACCAAATACTCGAATCGGAGTGTCGTTTTCTTAATAAAAATGGAGAATGGAGATGGATGAATAAAAGGGAAACTGTATTTCGGAGAGATGAGGATGGTTTGCCTGTCCTTATTTTAGGAATCGTTCAGGACATTACAGAACAGAAAAAAGCACAGGAAAAGGTGAGGAAAAGTAAATCCCTTTTACTCGAAGCACAAGAACTTGCTTGCCTTGGAAATTGGGAATGGGATCTTATTACCAATGAAATTTCATTCTCTGACGAATTATACAAGATGCTGGGGTTTGACCCTATGCAAATTTCAATAAGCTTTAATGATGTTAAAAATAAAGTAGCATTAGACGACTGGACTATTTTTGATGAACGTGCCAAAAGCCTCTTAAAAACAGGGATCCCTGTGACATTTGAGCAAAAGGTCATGAAAAATGGACAAGACAGATACATTTATATTAAAGCTAAACCTGTTTTTAATGAGAAACGGGAAGTTCTGCGTATTCATGGAATTGCCCAGGATATTACTGATCGGAAAAAAGCGGAGGAAGAAATCCAGAAGGCAAATGATGATCTGAAAAAAGCTCAGGAAGAACTTATAGATAATAATAATCTTCTGGAAGCAAGAGTGAGAGAAAGAACTGAAGAACTTATCAAAAAAAATGTAGCGTTAGAAAAAATCAATACTGACCTTGACAACTTTGTTTATACAGCTTCCCATGATCTTAAAGCGCCGATTTCAAATATAGAAGGTCTTATTGCCTCTCTTGACCTTCAAATTGATGCGGAAAACGATGATATTAAATTTATCATCGGATTGATGAAAGTTAGTATTTTAAGATTCAAGGAAACCATTAAAGACTTAACAGAAATTTCAAAAATTCAGAAGAACTTTAATGAAGACGAAACCATTGTTGAATTTGAAGATTTCCTTGAAGATATAAAATTTACTCTTTTGGAAATGATAGTTGGTTCTGAAGCAATCATAGATGCAGACTTCAGCCAGTGTAAAAGAATTTCTTTCAGCAGAAAAAACTTTAAAAGCATTTTATTTAATCTCATCAGTAATGCGATTAAATATCAATCGGCTGAGAGGAAACCTGAAATTTTTATAAAATCATGGATAGAAGGAAATTTTGCAGTGATCTCAATTAAAGACAATGGACTTGGTTTTGAGGAAAAAGACAAAGGAAAAATCTTTGGCATGTTCAAACGGCTGCATGACCATGTTGATGGGTCCGGTGTTGGATTGTATATAGTTAAAAGAATAATAGAAAATGCGGGTGGAAAAATTGAAGCATTCAGTGAGAAAGGAAAAGGAACAGAGTTTAAAATATTCTTCCCATATAAAGCTAATTAATCATCTGTTGAAGAATTAAAACCTAAAATTCCTGATCCTACAATTCCCTGTTGACTGGTTTAAGTTTAGAAAATATAATCATAACAAGATCTGCAAGCCACCAGAGGCCAAAGCCTGCAAAAGTCAGAAGCTTCAGCCACCAATTTTTATAGCCTAACATCAATCGGTCAATTCCAAACCATCCAAAAAAGAAAGAAACAAGTAAAAGAATACTTTTCTTTGGCGGTTCTTTTGTCACTGTATCCATGTAGTTGATTTCTCGTCAAATATTAAGTTTCAGCACACATCTTTCTTTTTCCAGCTTATACAACTCTTCATCAATAGCCAAATTTGACTTTTCATTATTAAGCTGTTCCTTATACTGAAATTTCAGTTCTTTTCTTTTAATTGCCTCAAGATATCGTCTGACTTCTTCTCTTGTTTCAAGCACCAAACCTGGTATTTCCTGTAGCTTTCCTTCAAGGGTTTTGGCAACCATTGTAAAATAAGAAGTATTTGTATGTTTAACACTTCCAATTGTGACATTTTCTGCAATCACTTTTATGCCAATAATTAATGAAGTATTACCGACATAATTAACCGATGCATGTAAAGATACCAGATCCCCTACTTCTACTGGTTGCAAAAACTCCACATTATCAACTGCAACTGTTACACAATATGCCCCTGAATGCTTAGCTGCACATGCGTATGCAACTTTATCCATGAGGGAAAGAAGAATTCCCCCATGTATTTTACCTCCGAAATTCGCATAGGAGGGAATCATTAATTCTGTAATTGTAGTCTGTGAAAAACGTACAGGCTTAAACAAAGAGGTATCCATTCAATAAATTATATTCTATTCTTCAATTCCTTTTTCACCAGATCCAAACTATTGAACAGCTCTTCATAATTATTAATTACAAAATATTTCTCTTGAAATCTGTTTTTGATGTATGGAGTTTCCATCATTTTGGCAACATTGAAATCATATTTTGGAACGCCAGCGCTAAGTGAATATGCAGTTTCACTACCGGAAGACAGCAAATGCGCTCCATAGATCGTCAGATTTTGGTCTGTAGCTTTAATGCCAAACTGAATCGAATGCCAGTAGACTCTTTTAAGCAAAGCTATAGCACTATCGTTTTCTAGGTATTCAAGTGCAAGTTTACCAAGCCCTGTCAGGTATTCGCAATATGATGGAATGGTTAAAAGTGGGGTATGCCCTATAACATCATGAAAAATATCATAGACATCTTCTTCATGCTCCATTTGCTCAGCACTTCTTATCCATGTTCTGCAAGGATATTTTTTGCTGGCAAGCATACCGATAAACTCTTTGTCCTCAACCATATTTTCCAAAGGCACAATTTCCCAGTCTGAAAAGGTTTTTATTTTTTTATTCAGATCTTCAAAATCGGGAATATGATCTGCTGGAAAGCCTATTCTTTTGATTCCTTGCAAAACCATTTCATCGGCAGTCTCAGGCAAGAATTGAATAATTCTGCTGTAAAGAGTTGTCCAGATTATTTGTTCCTGATCTGTGTAGCTGTAAGTTTGTTTAACCATCCTTTTTCAATTTAAATTAATATCCTGGCGTTGTAAAAATATCAAAATATATTCTTTAATGTCCTTTTCCCTTAAAAATATTAAATAACTGCTTAGCCGCTTCCTGAGCTGATACCTCTCCCCTCATTACGGAATCTTTCATTGTTAAGAAGTTGTTTTGAACCTCTTCATTTTTGTAAAATTCATTATGAAGCATCTGATCAATTATTCCAACCAACCAGAAATAATTTTGTTGCTGTCTTTTTTGATCTATACTTCCATTATATCTACTGATACTTTCAGCTTTTTTTAAATAATCCCAAAGCTCAGCAAGCCCATATTGAGTCTCTGCAGAACAATTGAATACCTTTACGGAATCCTTAGAAAAATAACTAAGACTTTGTTTTATTCCATTTGCATATTCCAAGGCTCTTTCCATATTGTCACCATCGGTTTTTGAAATGATAAAAACATCCGCTACCTCCATAATCCCTTTTTTTAATGTCTGAAGTTCATCTCCAGTGCCTGCCACTAAAAGAAGTAATACCAGATCTGTCAATTCAGAAATCTTTACTTCAGATTGCCCTACACCAACAGTTTCAATAAAGATTAAATTAAATCCCGCAGCTTCACAAAGCAGAATAACTTCCTGGGTTCGGGATGTTACTCCCCCAAGAACACCGCCAGATGCAGAAGGTCTGATAAAAGCATTTGAATGAGAAGAAAGTTTTTCCATTCTTGTTTTATCACCTAAAATGCTTCCTTTGCTATATCTGCTAGAAGGATCAATTGGAAGAACAGCTATTTTCATGCCTGTATTTACAAGCATGCTGCCTAAGCTTTCGATAAAAGCACTTTTACCTGCCCCCGGCACTCCTGTTATTCCCAATCTCAAGGAATTTCCAGAATGTGGTAATATTTTCTGAATAAGGAGATCTGCCATTTCCTGGTCCTCTGGTAATGAACTTTCTATTAGAGTAATAGCTTTTGAAAGAATTAATCTATCCCCATTTAAAATTCCATCGTAATACGACTTAAGTTCTAGTCGGTTTTTTCTTTGAGACATGCCTGCAAATAAATTACTGACTAAAAATATTCCAATTTAAAATCAGGAAAAAAGTTATTTTTACTAAATGTATCCATTGAAATTCCACTTCACTTTATGAAAAGGAAGATTTTACGAGACTCTATAGGTGCCACCATTTTTACTATGATAGTCCTCTGGATCCTATCTCAGATAGAAATCAATTCAGATGTATTAAACCCGGTGTCTAAAACATTTGGGGATTTTCAGATAACTGACCTTTACTTTTCTCAATTTAAAGAAGGTGAAAAAGCTGATACCAATATTGTAATAGTGAACATAGGCGACCTCCCTAGAGCAGGTATTGCAGAGATGGTTAATAAAATCAATGCATTCAATCCCAGAGTAATTGGTATAGATGCCTTTTTCAGGAAGCCTAAAGATAGAGAAGGTGATTCTTTGCTTGCAGATGCTTTTTCAAAAGTCAAAAACCTTGTCCTTGTTAGTAAGGTAAGCAAATGCGAAGGTAACATTTGTGATAGTCTTGAAACAAGTCATCCTATGTTCTGTCAATATGCTGAAACAGGCATGTCTAATATGATCTCTGAGGGATATGATAAATTTAAAACATCAAGGGAATTCAGTAAATATGAAGTCTACAGAAAGAAAGTAAGACATTATGGACCTGACAATAAAATGTACTTTGAAAGACAAATCGATACTATAGAACTTGATTTTGCCGCAAAGTTGGCCGGTTATATTAACCCTGCAGCTGTAAATACTTTATTGGAACGGAAAGATACGGTTGAGGTTATTAATTTTGGGGGAAACGTTGAAATGGGAGGTGATTTAAATGACAATACAATGATTAAATATTTTGCATATGATGTGTCTCAGATATTCGAAATAGAGGATTTATCTAATATAAAAGATAAAATTGTACTCATGGGATATCTGGGGCCTAATTTTGACAAAGTTACCTGGGAGGATCGCTTTTTTACTCCTTTAAATATTAATTATATAGGAAAAGCCAATCCTGATATGTATGGAGTGGTTATCCACGCCAATAAGATATCCATGATTTTAAAAGGTAATTATATCAATAATGCAGGATGGCTCTTCACCCTTGTGACAAACTTTATAATCATCTTTTTTAATATTGCCTTATTTTCTTACCTATTTCTGAAACTAGGCCATTGGTTTGATGGGGCTAGTCTCTTTCTCACTTTATTCGAGGCTTTATTAATGATCTTCATGGTAATTATGATATTTCATCGATTTAACTATAAGATCGATTTTACCTTGGCTACAGTGGCACTATTCTTGACTGGGAACATGACTGAATTATATTACAGCGTTTTAATGCCTGTAATAAACAAATACAAAAAACATTTGCTAAATTTACATATATACAAAAAAGGACAAGCTTATGAGAACTAAAGCTTTACAAATTATTTGCTTATTAATTTTTATTTCTACAACTGTATTTTCCCAGGATAATCTATTCACTGTATTAGCCACTAAAGGGACAAACAAATATGCAACATCAGGATCAAGTGATTGGAAAGCCGTTACTCCAGGCAAAAAGTTATTAAAAGATGATAAACTTTCTATCGATGAAAATGGATACATCGGTCTCGTTCATAAAAGTGGAAAAACCATCGAAATAAAAAAGGCTGGTGTATACGAAGTTGCCAAACTGAATAGTGAAGTTGCTGCTCAGAATAGCTCCATAACAAAAAAATATGTTGATTATGTTACAAGCGAAATCTCAAGCGGTGGCTCCGAGAATATGGCTTCTAACAGACATAAATATATGGATGTTACAGGATCAGTTGAAAGAGATGTACCATCAATTAAAGTACTTGCACCAAAAGAATCTTTCGTAATAGGATTGCCAGTTCTTTTAAAATGGAAGCCTGTTGCCGGTGCGAAAAGTTATGCAGTCACTGTGAAAAACCTTTTTGATGAGCCAGTATACACTATTGAGGTTGAAAATAACTTTGCAATCCTTGATTTCAGCAAATTGAATATTCAAAAAGATAAGGTATATGGATATCAGATTGAAACAAAAGGTTCCGAACATTTTGCAAAATTTGAAGGATATTCCTTCAAATATCTTCCAGAGGATAAAGCAACCAAAGTAAGCAAAGAAGCTGATGAACTGAGAGCCAATCTTAATGAAGAAACAGCTTTAAATAAAATAATTCTGGCGACTTTTTATGAGGATCAAAACCTATTATTGAATGCTCTGGAATGTTATGAAACAGCCCTAAAACTTGCTCCAGATATTGAAGAATACAAGATTGCATATGGTAAGTTCCTTGACCGACATAAACTTACAGAAAAATAATAAAAAAGAAGAGGTTGATTTAAAAATCAACCTCTTCTTTTTTAGACTATTCCTACTAAGGATTAGGACTACTAAAATAATGATCCGGATTAGGAGCAAGAAGTGAAGGATCGAACAGGCCTGGTTCATCCGTTATTTCTTTATAATATCCCGTTTTTGTAGACTCCAAAGCACTTTCAGGGCTAAGAACTTCTCTAAGAGTGTGCTCATAATCCAAAGTTACTATACCACCTTTTACAATCGGGAATTTTAATAAAAGGTCTCTTTCTATTCCTCTCAAGAAAAGCTTATTGTTTGATTTACTAAATTCACAATGATTAAGTGCAATAAATAAATGCCTCTCACCTCCCCCGTGGCTAAATTCTTTGTTTGTTAAAATATCAATGAACTTAGTCTTTCCTTCAATTGGATCTATAATGAGATCGGATACGTTTCCCAAACTCTCATTTTTCTCATTAATAACTTCATACCCGAGGAAACCTTCTTCATCTACCAGATTGCTGTGCTTCAAACTGCTAAAGCGCACTAAATTTCTTCTCCATTCCAACTCGTCTTCCATTATTCACCTCCTTTATGATGGTTGTTCCATATCGTCAATAATATCTGCTACCTCAACAAAAAAATCTTCAACTTTATTTTTCTGTGCTTCGACAGATTTGTCAGGGGACAGGGAGCCTGCCATATTACTTATATCTCTTGATGCCTTATCAAGAGTAGGATAATTCTCCTTCTGAATTTCTGTCACAACTTTGGATGCAGAGGTAAATATTTTTTTCAAATCATCTGGATTGTCTGTCAAAGCAGGATTTTTTATCATATCATTTACCTTTCCGTTAAACTCTTTTAATCTCCTTACAATTTCTGGACTACGCTTATTTTCTGTGCTTATAGCATTTAATGCCTGAGACATCTTTACAATTGCCTGCAGTGTTACAACATTATCTTTTCCAATAGATTTTTTCGCTTTTTTAGAATTAACAAATTCCTGAAAATCAATAACTCTTTGCTCCTTGTTGAAATTTCCCGGAAGAGAATTCACATCAGCTTTATCGCTATCAACAGGAAAAGGCTCATAAATAACAATTTCTTCAGCCTCCCCTGACTGATTGACATCTACTGAGGTCTTCTTGATATACATCCATGCTCCTACCAGGATAAAAACTAAAGCAATTACCCATGGCCAGAAGGACTTTTTTTTATTTTCATTAGTACCTTTCATCCCAATCTCATATATAAAAAAACCTGACAGAAAAAATATTGGTTCATGATAGTTTACCCAATAAAAAAAGCTCTCCGGAAAATTCCGGAGAGCTTTTGCTGTTTGAAAGATCCATTCTCTATGTCAACCACAACAAAGAGAAGCGAATCTAGCTAATTTATAGATATTTACAACAACCTTAATTAATTATTTTTAATTCTCACATTAAATGAACTCAGGCTTCCCCCATTGTGCCACCGAAATTCATTGGAAATCTGGGAAAATCTTCTGTATTGTTAATTTCGCCAAATGCCTCCTCATACTTTTTAACGTTTTCTTTCAAGGCTACAACCAATCTTTTGGCGTGCTCTGGAGTAATAACAATTCTAGCTTTTACTTTTGCCTTAGGTACGCCAGGCATCAGTCTGATGAAATCAATAACAAACTCACTGTTGGAATGAGCAATCATTGCCAGATTAGAATATACTCCTTCTGCTATCTCCTCAGTTAATTCTATGTTAATCTGATTCTGGTCAGTATTTTGATTTTTCTTTTTGTCGTCTGCCATGTTTTTTTAATTAAATTCTTAACCTGATACAAAAAATAAGACCTTAGACTTCAATTATTTCTGAATGCCTAAGGTCTTAATAATTCTATACTAAAATACTATTTTTCTTGAAGTTCTTCCTTCTTTGAAGCCTGCTGAAACGCCTCTTTAGAAGCATTAAGTTGATCGTATTCTTCTTTAGATCCTACAATGTATGACTGGTACTCTCTCTGTCCTGTACCTGCAGGTATCAAGTGACCAACGATAACGTTTTCTTTCAGACCTTGTAGATAATCTACTTTTCCTCTGATTGAAGCTTCGCTCAATACTTTGGTAGTTTCCTGGAATGAAGCAGCAGAGATAAAGCTTTCTGTTCCCAAAGAAGCCTGAGTAATACCTTGAAGAGTTGGCCTTGAAACAGCAGCCTCTGCATCTCTTACAGTGACAAGTTTCATATCTTTCCTCTTAAGACTTGAATTTTCATCTCTCAATCTTCTTGCGGTAACGATCATACCTGGTTTTAGAGTTTCAGAATCGCCTGCATCTACTACAACCTTCTTGTCAAGTACGCTGTCATTTTCTTCTCTGAAAGAGAATTTATCAACAACTTGGTTTTGAAGGAAGTTAGTGTCACCAGCTTCAATGATCTCTACTTTTTGCATCATCTGCCTTACTATAACCTCGCAATGCTTATCATTGATTTTTACACCTTGAAGTCTGTAAACCTCCTGAATTTCATTTACAAGATATTCCTGAACAGCAGTAGGCCCTTTGATTGCAAGGATATCTGAAGGAGTAATAGCACCATCCGATAATGGATAACCTGCTTTTACAAAGTCATTATCCTGAACCAAGATATGTTTAGAAAGAGGAACTAGGTATTTTTTTCTAACACCATCTTTAGATTCGATAAAGATTTCTCTATTACCTCTCTTGATACCACCATATGTAACTACACCATCGATCTCAGAAACAACTGCAGGATTTGAAGGGTTTCTTGCCTCGAATAACTCTGTTACCCTTGGAAGACCTCCCGTGATATCTCTTGTTTTACCAACAGCTCTCGGGATCTTTGCAAGAATTTGTCCTGCTTTAACTTCCTGCTCGTTTTCAACAGCAAGGTGGGCACCCACCGGAATGTTAAATGTTTTTGTTTCACCTTTTTTAGAGTGAACAAGTATCGCAGGGTTTTTAGATTTATCCTTAGTATCAACGATAACTTTTTCTCTGTGTCCTGTTTGCTCATCTGACTCTTCGCGGAAAGTAACACCTTCTACGATAGCTTCAAATTCAATCCTTCCGTCAAACTCAGAAAGAATTACAGCATTGTATGGATCCCAGTTACAGATATCCTGACCTTTGGATACTTTGTCTCCTTCTTTTACTTTAAGGAAAGCTCCATAAGGAACGTGGTTTGTAATAAGAACTTTTTCATTCTTATCATCCATGATTCTTATTTCACCAGAACGTCCCATCACGACATCAACTCTGTCTCCTTCGTTATTTGTAGTAACAATAGATTTAACTTCGTCAAATGCAATGATACCTTCAAATTTAGCTTTGATAGAAGCATCAACAGCAATGTTAGAAGCAGTACCTCCTACGTGGAACGTCCTAAGTGTAAGCTGTGTACCTGGCTCACCAATAGATTGTGCAGCGATAACACCTACAGCTTCTCCTCTTTCTACCATTCTACCAGTAGCAAGGTTTCTTCCGTAACATTTAGCACATACACCTCTTCTTGATTCGCAAGTTAATACCGAACGAATCTCTACAGATTCAATAGCTGATTCATCGATTGTTCTTGCTATATTTTCATCCACTTCTTCTCCAGCTCCAATTACTAATTCATTTGTAATCGGATCAAAGATATCGTGAACTGTTACTCTACCTAAAATTCTTTCAGAAAGCGGCTCAACAACTTCTTCGTTATCTTTTAGCGCAGTAACAGTAAGTCCTCTTAAAGTACCACAATCTGGCTCGTTGATAACAACGTCTTGTGCTACGTCTACAAGTCTTCTTGTCAGGTAACCAGCATCCGCAGTTTTAAGAGCTGTATCCGCAAGACCTTTTCTAGCACCGTGTGTAGAAATAAAGTACTCGATAACGTCAAGACCTTCTTTAAAGTTAGAAAGAATCGGGTTTTCAATAATCTCACCGATAGACCCCTGAAGGTTTTTCTGAGGTTTAGCCATAAGCCCCCTCATACCACCAAGCTGACGAATCTGCTCTCTAGAACCTCTAGCTCCTGAGTGCATCATCATGTAGATGGAGTTGAATCCCTGCTGATCACTCTCAAGCTGTTGCATTAGAGTTTCAGTGATCTGAGAGTTGATCCTTGTCCAGATATCAATTACCTGATTATATCTTTCGTTATCTGTGATCAATCCCATCAAGTAGTTGTTCCAAACAGCATCCACATCTTCTTTCGCCTGAACAACAAGAATATTTTTAGCATCAGGAACCTTAACATCAGAAAGACCGATAGACAGTCCTCCTCTAAATGCAGACATAAATCCTAGTTGTTTGATATCATCAAGGAAATGTGCTGTCCTTGAGTTACCAGCAACTTTGAATACGTGTCCGATAATCTGCTGAAGTTTTTTCTTGGTTAACAACTCATTGATATAACCTACTTCTTCTGGAACAAGTAAGTTGAATAAAACTCTACCTGCAACAGTATCAATCAATTTGTTATCAAGGCCACCTTCTTCGTTTCTTACATTTACCCTAACCTTGATATGAGCATGCTGAGAAAGTCTTCCTTCATTAAGAGCTATAACAACCTCCTCCGGTCCGTAGAAAACTTTTCCTTCACCAAGTATCGGATATTCCGGAGTTGATTTTCTTCCTTTTGTAACATAGTACAGACCAAGAACCATGTCCTGAGATGGTACAGTAATAGGAGCACCGTTTGCAGGGTTAAGGATATTATGAGAAGCAAGCATTAATACTGATGCTTCAAGAATAGCTTCCTGTCCAAGTGGTACGTGTACCGCCATTTGGTCACCGTCAAAGTCAGCGTTGAAGGCAGTACAAACCAGAGGATGTAACTGAATCGCTTTACCTTCTATAAGTTTAGGCTGGAAAGCCTGAATACCCAATCTGTGAAGTGTTGGAGCACGGTTAAGAAGTACAGGGTGCCCTTTCAATACGTTTTCAAGGATATCCCACACTACAGGATCTTTTCTGTCAACAATTTTCTTTGCAGACTTAACAGTTTTAACAATTCCTCTCTCAATCAGTTTTCTTATTATAAATGGCTTGAACAACTCAGCAGCCATGTCTTTAGGAAGACCGCACTCATGAAGTTTCAATTCAGGACCGACAACAATAACTGAACGACCAGAGTAATCAACCCTTTTACCAAGAAGGTTCTGACGGAAACGACCTTGCTTACCTTTAAGCATATCACTTAAAGATTTCAATGCTCTGTTACCTTCAGCTCTTACTGCATTTACTTTTCTTGAGTTATCGAAAAGAGAATCAACAGCCTCTTGAAGCATACGTTTCTCATTTCTAAGAATAACTTCCGGAGCTTTTATTTCAATAAGTCTTTTCAGACGGTTATTTCTGATAATTACCCTTCTGTAAAGGTCATTTAAATCAGATGTTGCAAAACGACCACCGTCCAAAGGTACAAGAGGACGAAGTTCAGGAGGAATAACAGGAACCATTCTGACAACCATCCACTCAGGCTTGTTCTCAATGCGCGTTCTAGCATCTCTGAAAGCCTCTACTACTTTCAATCTTTTTAAAGCCTCTGCTTTTCTTTGCTGAGAAGTATCGTTTGCAGCAGCGTGTCTTAAGCTGTATGAAAGCTCATCAAGTTTAATTCTTGATAAAAGCATTTCCAGAGCATCAGCACCCATTTTTGCAATAAACTTATTCGGATCCTCATCATCAAGCATTTGGTTTTCTCTTGGAAGTTTATCCAAGATATCCAGATACTCATCTTCAGTCAAGAAGTCAAGATAGTTGATACCATCTTCAGATTTTACACCTGACTGAATTACAACATATCTTTCATAATAAATAATCTGATCAAGTTTTTTAGTAGGTAAACCTAATAAATAACCTATTTTATTTGGTAAAGATCTGAAATACCAGATATGAGCCACAGGAACAACAAGTTCTATGTGTCCCATTCTTTCCCTTCTAACTTTTTTCTCAGTTACCTCAACCCCACATCTGTCACAGATAATACCTTTATATCTAATTCTTTTGTATTTACCGCAATGACACTCCCAATCTTTCACAGGACCAAATATTCTTTCGCAGAATAGTCCACCCATTTCAGGTTTGTAGGTTCTGTAATTGATCGTCTCCGGTTGCGTTACTTCTCCATGAGAGCTTTCCAAAATGGATTCAGGTGAAGCAAGGCTAATGGTGACTTTTGAGAAGTCCTGATTTAATTTTTTATTTTTTCTGAAAGCCATCTTTTAGGTTTTATATCCTGAAACAAACTTAAAAAAATATGAATAGCTGCCGGATTAACTCCGGCAGCTTTAGTTAATGATTAGTCTAAAGTGATTTCCAGCGCAAGGCCTCTTAACTCGTGAACCAATACGTTGAAGGATTCTGGTATATTCGGCTTAGGCATATTTTCGCCTTTAACTATGGCTTCATAAGCTTTTGCTCTACCTATAACGTCATCAGATTTTACTGTCAGGATTTCCTGAAGAACGTTTGCCGCACCGAATGCCTCAAGTGCCCAAACCTCCATTTCTCCAAACCTCTGACCTCCGAACTGAGCTTTACCTCCAAGTGGCTGTTGAGTGATCAATGAGTATGGACCGATTGAACGGGCATGCATCTTATCATCAACTAAGTGACCAAGTTTCAGCATATAAATCACACCCACAGTAACCGGCTGATCAAATCTCTGACCTGTTAAACCATCATGTAGGTATGTTCTACCGAATGAAGGCAAGCCTGCAAGCGATAATTCATTTGCTACCTCTTCTTCACTTGCACCATCAAATATTGGAGTAGCATAAGTCTTACCAAGTTTTAGTCCGGCCCATCCAAGAACTGTCTCATATATCTGACCAAGGTTCATACGTGAAGGTACCCCAAGCGGATTTAGAACAATGTCTACAGGAGTTCCATCAGCAAGGAAAGGCATATCTTCATCACGAACTATTTTAGCTACAACCCCTTTGTTTCCGTGACGACCGGCCATTTTATCACCCACTTTCAGTTTACGTTTTTTAGCTACGTATACTTTAGCTAGCTGAACTATACCTGCAGGAAGTTCATCTCCAACTTCCAAAGTGAATCTTTCGCGTTTAAATCTTCCTGAAAGTTCGTTTCTTTTTCTGTTGTAGTTTTTAACAAGACTATGGATCATTAAGTTGACCTTCTCCTCAGAAGTCCAACCTTCAAGAATCAGATCACCTAAAAGATTTACTTCTTCCTGCACATTATATGTACTTTCGTCTCTATAGCTGTTACGCTCAGGGAAAACGTTTTCTGAAATATTTCTTCTGTTGAATTTTACACCTTTGGAAATAATCTCATCACCAAACTTGCGCTTAACCCCATTACTAGTTTTACCATCCAGCAATTCAACCATTTTCTCAATCATTATAGCTCTGATCGCCAAAAGGTCTTTACTATATTTTGCTTTTAATGTATCAACTTGTTTCTTGGATTTTGCCCTTATGTCTTTATCCTTTTTAGGACGAGAGAACAGCTTTGTGTCAATTACAACACCTCTTAATGACGGAGAAGCTTTTAATGAAGCGTCTTTAACATCTCCAGCTTTATCTCCAAAGATAGCTCTAAGAAGTTTTTCTTCAGGAGTTGGATCTGTTTCACCTTTAGGAGTGATTTTACCAATTAGAATATCACCTTCCTTAACTTCTGCACCAATACGTACAATTCCGTTTTCGTCAAGGTTTTTAACTGCCTCTTCACTTACGTTTGGAATTTCAGAAGTAAGCTCCTCTTCCCCTCTCTTTGTATCCCTAACTTCTAGTTCAAATTCTTCAATATGTATAGAAGTAAAGATATCATCACGAACAACTTTCTCTGAAATAACAATAGCATCCTCGAAGTTGTATCCTTGCCATGGCATGAATGCTACTTTTAGGTTTCTACCAAGAGCAAGCTCTCCGTTATTTGTAGCATATCCTTCGCAAAGAACCTGGCCTTTTTTAACTCTTTGCCCTTTATATACAATAGGCTTAAGATTTATACAAGTATCCTGGTTAGTTCTTCTGAATTTAACAAGATCATATGTTTTGCTTTCGGTATCAAAGCTTACAAGCTTTTCGTCGTCGTTAAGATCATACTTGATAACTATTTTCTTAGCATCAACAAAATCTACAACTCCTTCACCTTCTGCAGTTACAAGTGCTCTTGAATCAACAGCTACACGACCTTCAAGACCAGTTCCAACAATTGGAGCTTCCGGCTTTAATAGAGGTACAGCTTGACGTTGCATGTTTGAACCCATCAACGCACGGTTAGCATCGTCGTGCTCAAGGAATGGAATCAAAGAAGCCGCAACAGAAACAATCTGATTTGGCGCAACGTCCATATATGATAATTTATCAGGCTCAACAACAGGGAAGTCACCTTCATATCTTGCTTTAACTTTGTCAAGCATGAAATTACCAGTGTTATCTATTTTAGCATTAGCCTGAGCAATATTATGACGATCTTCTTCTTCAGCTGTTAAATAAACAGGATCCTTCAAGCTTACTTTACCTTCTTCTACTTTAAGGTAAGGAGTCTCTATGAAGCCCATGTTATTTACTTTTGCATGAACACAAAGAGAAGATATAAGACCAATGTTTGGTCCCTCTGGAGTTTCGATAGTACAAAGACGACCGTAGTGTGTATAGTGAACGTCACGAACCTCAAAACCGGCTCTTTCTCTTGAAAGACCACCAGGACCAAGGGCAGACATTCTTCTTTTATGAGTAATCTCAGCCAATGGATTTGTTTGATCCATGAATTGAGATAACTGGTTTGTACCGAAGAACGAATTGATTACAGAAGAAAGAGTTCTAGCATTAATAAGGTCTACAGGCTTAAAATCCTCATTATCCCTTACGTTCATTCTTTCTTTGATAGTTCTAGCCATTCTGGCTAAACCAACACCAAATTGGCTATATAACTGCTCACCAACAGTTCTAACTCTTCTGTTGCTCAAGTGGTCAATATCATCAACTACTGCCTTTGAGTTAATCAAACCGATCAGGTACTTAACAATACTAATAATATCTTGAGTAGTTAAAACTCTGATATCAGAAGCGATCTCTAGACCAAGTTTTTTGTTGATTCTATATCTACCAACTTCACCAAGATCATATCTCTTATCACTGAAGAAAAGATTATGAATAATATCTCTTGCTGTTTGCTCATCAGGAGCCTCTGTATTTCTAAGTTGTCTATAGATGGTTTCTACAGCTTCTTTTTCAGAGTTTGAATTATCCTTTTGAAGAGTATTATAAATGATAGTATAATCAGCTATATTTATGTCTTCTCTGTGAAGAATAATTGATTTTGTATTTGAATCTAAGATAGTATCGATATCTTCTTCAGAGATAACAGAATCTCTCTCTAAAAGAACCTCATTTCTATCAATAGAAACAACTTCACCAGTATCTTCATCAACAAAGTCTTCAGTCCAGCTTCTTAGTACCCTTGCGGCCAACTTTCTACCTGTAACTTTCTTTAAAGAAGCTTTGTTAGCTTCTACTTCTTCTGATAAACCGAATAGGTCAAGGATATCTTTATCTGAACCGTATCCGATAGCACGTAAAAGAGTAGTAACTGGAAACTTTTTCTTTCTATCGATATAGGCATACATCACGTTGTTAACGTCCGTAGCAAATTCGATCCAGGACCCTTTAAAAGGGATGATTCTGGCAGAATAAAGTTTTGTTCCGTTTGTATGTTTACTTTGAGCGAAAAAAACTCCCGGAGATCTGTGCAACTGAGAAACTATAACCCTTTCTGCTCCGTTTACTATAAAAGATCCCTTAAGAGTCATATAAGGAATATTCCCAAGGAATACTTCTTGCTCTATAGTCTGGAAATCTTCGTTGTCTTCGTCATTGCAGGAAAGTCTTAATTTCGCCTTAAGAGGCACTGAATATGTAAGACCTCTATCAATACATTCGTCAACGGAGTATTTGGGCGGATCTATTGTGTAATCAATAAACTCGAGGACAAAATTTTCCCTTGAGTCGCTGATAGGGAAATTTTCCGCAAATACTTTATACAAACCCTCCTGTGTACGGCTTTCAGAGGGCGTATCAATCTGAAAGAAATCCTCAAAGGATTGTAATTGCACATCCAGAAAATCAGGGTAATCAATTAAAGATTTTCTTGAAGCAAAACTTATTCTTTCTCCTTTATTATTGATAGCCAATGCTTTATAAGTTTGGTTAGTGAATAATTTTTAAATATTATTACTTAAATCAAGGGATGTCTGAAAGGTTTATACCCACAAACAGGAAAAGACCTGACTAAGTTGCCAGGCCTTGAAATTATTTTTAAGGCTGTTAAAGGTAATCTTACCTTATTTAATTTCAACTTCAGCTCCAGCCTCTTCTAATTGTTTCTTTAGAGACTCAGCTTCTGCCTTAGGTAGACCTTCTTTAACAGGTTTTGGAGTAGAATCAACTAGATCTTTAGCTTCTTTCAATCCAAGACCAGTAAGATCTTTAACTAATTTCACAACTGCAAGTTTAGCAGCTCCTGGATTTTTAAGAATTACATCGAAAGCTGTCTTTTCAGCAGGTGCTTCAGCAGCAGCTCCACCACCTCCAGCTACCATTACAGGAGCAGCAGCAGCAGGCTCGATACCGTATTCATCTTTCAGGATTTGCGCAAGTTCGTTAACTTCTTTAACAGTTAAATTTACAAGTTGCTCAGCGAATGCTTTTAAATCTGCCATTTTATTATTTATTTAAAAATTACTAATTTGATTAATGTTTATTTTTGTACAAAGTATTTCTGAAATATTACTCTGGTTTTTCAGAAAGAGTCTTAACGATTCCAGCAAGTTTGTTTCCTCCGCTTTGAAGAGCTGAAACAACATTTTTAGCAGGAGATTGAAGTAATCCGATGATATCTCCAATAAGTTCGTTTTTAGATTTAAGATTGCTAAGAAGATCTAGAGTATCTTCACCGATAAACAATCCACCATCAATAGAAGCTCCTTTAAGGGTAGGTTTATTAAACCCTTTTCCACCTTCTTTATGATACTCTTTCAATAGTTTTGCTGGTGCATTTCCTGCATCTGCAAACAGAATTCCTGAGAAGCCTTTTAACACAGCCTGGTTAAAAGGAGTATAGTCAGTATTAAGGTTAGCCAAAGCTTTCTTAATCAAAGAATTCTTTACAACTGTGTATTCAATACCTTTTTTGTAACACAATTTTCTGAACTTATTAACCTGCTCAACAGAAAGACCTGAAGCATCGGTTATATAAAAGTAATTCTTCGAAGCAAATTTTTGGCTCAACTCTTCAATGATCTGAGCTTTTTGTTCTTTAGTCATTTTCTTATATTCCTGAAATTGAACTCTTATCAACTGTAATACCAGGGCTCATTGTACTTGACAATGAAACACTCTTAATATAAGTACCTTTAGCTGAAGCAGGCTTCAATTTTGAAATTACCTGAATTAGCTCATTAATATTATCCTGGATTTTGTCAGGAGTGAAAGATACTTTACCAATACTGGTATGAATAATTCCGTATTTATCAACTTTGAAGTCGATTTTACCTTGCTTAATTTCTTTAACAGCTTTTCCAACCTCAAGAGTTACTGTTCCAGCTTTAGGGTTCGGCATTAAGCTTCTTGGACCAAGAATTCTACCTAATTTACCAACCTTTGCCATTACTGTTGGCATAGTAATGATAACGTCGATATCTAACCAACCTTGCTCAATCTTAGCAATGTAATCATCAAGACCAACGTGTTCTGCACCAGCATCTTTTGCTTCCTGAGCTTTGTCAGGAGTGCAAAGTACCAGAACTCTAACATCTTTACCAGTACCATGAGGTAGCGCAACAACCCCTCTCACCATTTGATCTGCCTTCTTAGGATCAACTCCTAATCTTACATCTATGTCAACAGAAGCATCAAATTTTGTGAAAGTAATTTCTTTAACTAGTTTAGATGCATCTGCAAGAGAATATTCCTGCTCAGGGTTATATTTAGCAATTACTTGCTTTTGTTTTTTTGTAAGTTTTCCCATGTCAATTTCCTATTAAGATTCCCAAGGAGCTTTACCTGTAATTGTTATACCCATACTTCTAGCAGTTCCGGCAATCATCTTCATCGCTGAATCAATTTTAGAACAATTTAAGTCTGGCAATTTAGTTTCAGCGATAGTTTTAACCTGATCCCAGGTAACTGATCCTACTTTATTTCTGTTAGGTTCTGCAGATCCTTTTTTTGCTTTTGCCGCTTCCATTAAAAGAATTGGAGCTGGAGGAGTTTTAATAACAAAGTCAAAAGATTTGTCTTTGTACATTGTTATTAACACCGGTAATAAAACACCTGGTTTATCTTGTGTTCTAGCATTAAACTGCTTACAGAACTCCATGATATTCAAACCTTTACTACCCAATGCTGGACCGATTGGAGGAGATGGATTTGCGGCTCCGCCCTTTACCTGCAATTTCAGATATCCGCCTATTTCTTTTGCCATTTTACTGAACTTTTTCTACTTGCATATAATTCAACTCAACAGGTGTATTTCTTCCGAATATTTTCACCATAACATTGAGCTTCTTTCTTTCTTCAAATACTTCTTCAACAGAACCAGTAAATCCGTTGAATGGACCATCCATCACTTTAACCAGCTCTCCCACTATAAAAGGAGTTTCTAGTTTTTCTTCTCTTTCATCAACTTGGTCTACTTTTCCTAGAATCCTGTTAACTTCAGACTGTCTTAATGGTACCGGTTTTTTGGAAGCTGCTCCGGTTTCACTAGATCCAAGGAATCCAATAACCCCAGGAATACTAGTAATAATGTGCGCTGCTTCTCCGTGATTTATATCTGCTTGAATTAGTACATATCCAGGGAAAAAATTTCTCTCACGTACCCTCTTTTTCCCATTTCTCATTTCATAAACCTTTTCTGAAGGTATCAAGACCTGAGGAACAAACTCTTGAAGATTCTGCCTAACGATTTCGTTTTCAAGATAGCTTTTTACCTTCTTCTCTTGTCCACTTACCGCTCTGACAACATACCACTGTAATTGACTCATCGATCTATCCCCCTTTTAGAAGTTTTCGTAAATGAAGGACATACCGTTTTTAAATAAATAATCGATCAATCCGATTATTAGTGCAAAAATGATAGAAGCAACCAGAACTAGAACAGTACTTCCTTGAAGTTCACTGAACTTCGGCCAGGAAACTCTGCTTCTGATCTCTTCAACTGACTCTTTTAGAAAATCTATTACCTTTTTCATTTTTGACTTATTTTCCTGTGCACGGGTGGAGAGATTCGAACTCCCATCAACGGTTTTGGAGACCGCTATTCTACCCTTGAACTACACCCGTTTAACAATACACCCCTGAAAAGGGAGTGCAAAGTTAGAGAATATGTTATAAATAAACAAGTGCGTTCTCGAAAATAATTTTCAAAAACGCACTCTTATTTATTTTTTTACTTATTTTAAAATTTCAGTTACCTGACCAGCACCTACTGTTCTACCACCTTCTCTGATCGCAAATCTTAATCCTTTCTCCATCGCAACAGAGTTGATTAATTTTACAGTGATTGTGATATTGTCACCAGGCATAACCATTTCAGTTCCTTCAGGAAGGATGATTTCGCCAGTAACGTCAGTTGTTCTCATATAGAACTGAGGTCTGTATTTGTTAAAGAATGGAGTGTGTCTTCCACCTTCTTCTTTTGAAAGAACGTAAATCTCAGCTTTAAATTCTAAGTGAGGAGTTACAGAACCTGGCTTACAGATTACCATTCCTCTTCTAATTTGATCTTTCTCAATACCTCTTAGAAGTAGACCAACGTTATCTCCAGCTTCTCCTCTGTCAAGGATTTTTCTGAACATCTCAACTCCAGTAACTGTAGACTTAAGGTTTTCAGCACCCATACCAAGAATATCAACAGCCTCACCAGAGTTAATGATACCTCTTTCAATTCTACCTGTTGCTACAGTACCTCTACCAGTGATAGAGAATACGTCTTCAACTGGCATCAAGAAAGGAAGCTCAGTCATACGTGGAGGAATTGGAATATCTTTATCAACCGCATCCATTAGCTCTTCAATAGTTGCTACCCATTTAGCATCACCGTTCAACCCACCAAGAGCAGAGCCTCTGATAATAGAGATTGTATCACCTGGGAATTCGTAGAAGCTAAGTAGTTCTCTAACTTCCATTTCAACAAGGTCTAGAAGTTCTGGATCGTCAACTAAGTCAACTTTGTTCATGAAAACAACAAGAGCAGGAACACCTACCTGACGAGCAAGAAGAATATGCTCTCTAGTTTGAGGCATTGGTCCGTCAGTAGCAGCAACCACAAGGATAGCTCCGTCCATCTGAGCAGCACCTGTAACCATGTTTTTCACATAGTCAGCGTGACCTGGACAGTCTACGTGAGCATAGTGTCTGTTAGCTGTAGCGTACTCCACGTGAGAAGTATTGATAGTAATACCTCTTTCTTTTTCCTCAGGAGCGTTGTCAATCTGAGAGAAATCTCTTTTCTCTGCTAGACCTTTTTCTGACAATACTTTAGTGATTGCGGCAGTCAAAGTTGTTTTACCGTGGTCTACGTGACCTATAGTACCTATATTCACGTGAGGTTTGGAACGGTCAAAAGTTTCTTTAGCCATATTTGAAAATCCTCGGTTTTATTGTTAATTTATAATTTTATAATTATTTTAAAATGCGATAAAGGAATTTGCAATCTTAAGCTGACTTGCTCTAGAGTTTGAATTTTAAGAGCCAGTGACGGGAATTGAACCCGTGACCCCTTCCTTACCAAGGAAGTACTCTACCCCTGAGCTACACCGGCTTAAGAGCAACTCTCCAGGAAGCTCAAAAAATTGAGCGGGAGACGAGGCTCGAACCCGCGACCTACAGCTTGGAAGGCTGTCGCTCTACCAACTGAGCTACTCCCGCTTTTAATTAATTTGGCTAGTCTGAGATTTTTCCCTTCTCAGAATCGAAATTGGTCCGCAAAGTAAACAAACCATTTTCAATTCCCCAATTTTTCTCGAAACTATTTTTAAATAAAATATATTGTGGGGAGAGAAGGATTCGAACCTTCGAAGTCAGATGACGACAGATTTACAGTCTGTTCCAGTTGGCCACTTTGGTATCTCCCCAAACTTTTTTGAAAACTTCCTTTTCAAATCAACCTTTTAAACTTGCTGTTTTAAAAAATTGAGCTGCAAAAATAGGTGCTTTTTTATTTAAGTCAAATTTTCGCACCTATTTTTCTTGCTTTTTTTTAAAATATTCTTCAGAATCCTAATTATCAACCATTTAAACTTGTAACTTTTTTTGTGATTATTTTTATTTAAGCATTTGAAGATAATAATTTGCAGTATTTCTGATTACTTCATGCTTATTCGTTTCAGAAATTTTCTTTAACAATTGTTTCCCGTCATTCTTTTCTTCTTCCGGAAGTATAGCAAGATATTGGCTAAAATAACTCAACAATGCATAAACTCGTCGATCTTCTGATGTTTGCATATTCTTTTTAAACCATAAGTATCTTGATGTGTCCTTCACATTTATAAAATAACTGGCCAAAGGGATGATTATATTAATGTTATCAATAGATTCAAATTCCGAAATCCTTTTTTCAATATTTGAATCCTTAGCCTTCAACAAACTGGAAAGCGACGCCCCAACAACGGAATAAGCTTTTTCATCCAGTCCTTTATAATACATATCTACAAATCTCTTATTATCATAGGAAGACAATAAATAGATAGCTTGTGCCCTGACAGCAGGCTTAGTATCAGAAGCTGCTATTTTTTCAAGGTCAGGTATATAATTTTCAATATTTGGAATAACATATTTTGAAAACTGATCTAGCGCAAAGTCCCTTATTCCCCAAAACCTGTCATTTAGTGCCCCTTTTAAAAGACTTTCAAACTCTTTAGTCTTAAATTTCGCCTGAGCTAATTCCTGATTTTCAGCTTTACTCAAATCAAAATAAGCAACCAAGGCATCTTTTCTACCAAAATACCCATCAGAATTCTTAAACTGAAAAATAAGTTGTTCATCGGATTTTTCATGCGACTTTTTAGACAATACTTCATTATCAGGATCAAAGTGTACAAGATTGGGTTGGGCAGGACAAGGCAGAGAAAAATCCTGCTTCGCTTTTGTAAGTTCGAGACGATAGGTGTTTTTGACTCCATTTACCCATACATCCAATCTAAATGGTATTCTATAAATTGGAGTCCGTAATGTATCTTGTTGTTGCTCAATAGATATATTCAGCATCCCACCATTATACTGACTTTCAATTTTAAGATCTGGATGGCCAGGAGCTAAAAACCATTGATTAAAGAACCAATTCATATCTGTTCCTGTAACTTCTTCAAAAGCAAGTCTCAAATCATGGATTTCTGCAGGTTTAAATTGGTTTCGTTTTAAATATAAATTCAGAGCTTCAAAAAATGCAGAGTCTCCAACTACCTTTCTCAGGGTATGTAAAACCCTTCCTCCTTTATTATAGCTATGTCTGTCAAACATATCTTCCCTATCGAAATAGTGAAATCGGATTAAAGGCTCTTGTTTTTGCTTTGCTTCATCAAAATATTGCTTTTCTTCTGTTTCTGCATGTTGATCTGCTTCATCCTTTCCATATTTATAATCTAACCACAGATATTCAGAGTAATTTGCAAATGATTCATTTAAAGGCAAGTTAGCCCAAGACTCTGCAGTGACAAGATCACCAAACCAGTGATGAAAAAGTTCATGGGCAATGATCGGATCCCAGCTTTCATCAAGTAACTCTCTGTCAGTAGATTGGAGAGCTTCCATAAAAATTGTAGCAGAAGTATTCTCCATAGCACCTGAAACATAATCTCTTACTACAACCTGTGAATATTTATCCCAAGGGTACTTATAATTAAGTAATGATGAGAAAAATGCAATCATTTCCGGTGTATTTCCAAATATATCTTTAGCGTATTTTCCATATTGAGGCTCTACATAATAATTGATCTTCAAATTATCCCAATCAAATCGGGTGTCCTTCATATGATCCTCTGTAATTGAATATTTTCCTATTGCCATCATAAAAAGATATGGTGAATGGGGAAGATCCTGCTTCCAGTAAAAGGTGTTGGTTCCGTCTTTATTGGCTTTCTGATAAACCAGTTCCCCATTAGAAAGAACATTAAATGCAGAATCAACAGTGATAAACATCTCCTGAGTAGTTTTTTCATTTGGAGAATCAATAGTAGGAAACCAGCATGAATTGGATTCGGTTTCACCTTGTGTCCAAATCTGAACAGGCTTTTCCGGATCTTTGCCATCAGCGTTTATAAAATACAATCCTCGATCATCAGTGATTGCTTCGCTCCCACCCTTTTTAAGTTCATTGGGTTTTGCAGTGTATTTAATCAGTATTAGAAAAGTGTCTTCTCTTTGATAGATCTTATCAAGAGTAATATCTAGCTTTTCTTTATTGTACAGATATTTTAATGGAATTACAGAACGGTTCACCAGCTCTACTGAATGAATATCCATTCCTTTTGCATCCAACTCAAGTTTGTTTTGAGGATAAAAAAGAGGTTTAAAAGTTAAGTAAGCAACACCATTAAGGTATTGGTTCTTCCAGTCGAATGAAACTTCCAGTTTAGTATGAAGCAGGTCTACCGGCCTGGTCCGTGAAGGTTGATAAGGACCTTTGCTTGTCTTAAAAGTGGGAACATTTTTTTTCTCCTTTTCAGCGACCTGTATAGTTTTATCATTTTTCGTCAATGATTTACAAGAAAATAATAGCAGCAAAAGGGATATCAGAAGGAATCGCCCTGTTGAAACAGAAAAACTCATACTCAGTTGTTTTTTGATTGATTTAATTATATTTAAGAACGAAATAATGTTGAAATGTTAAAAATAAAAACTAGTAATCAAAATTTTATTGAGTTTCGAAAAGAAGGAGACAAGCTTATTCTTAATGGAAGTCCTTTAAACTGGGACATTTCAGAACTGGCTTATCAAAAATCTTATCATATTATAAGAGAAAACAAAAGCTATTCTGTGGAAGTATTAAAGTTCGACAAAGAGCAAAAGATTCTTTTTTTAAGAATAAATGATAAGGAACTTCAGATTGAGATTCAAGATACAAGAGATCTAATGCTTGAAAAACTTGGAGTCAACAATAAGAGGTCAGAAACACTCAATGACATAAAAGCCCCCATGCCAGGGAAGGTTTTAGAGATAAAGGTAAAAGAAGGTCAAACCATTGAGAAAGGAGAACCGGTATTGATCCTTGAAGCGATGAAGATGGAAAATCTGATTAAATCTCCAGGGGCTGGTATTGTTAAAAGCATTCAGATAAAGGAAGGACAGAGTGTCGAAAAAAATCAGGTACTGATCAGGTTATAATTTAATTATTAGATAATCATTATTATATTTGCCAAGTTTGCGGTAAAATATCTTCTGAAATGAAATACAAAAGAATTCTTTTAAAACTAAGTGGAGAAGCATTGATGGGAAATCAAAAGTACGGTATAGATCCGGAAGTTCTCATGAGATATGCAAAAGAAATAAAGGCTGTAAGTGATAAAGGTGTTCAGCTGGCAATAGTTATCGGAGGAGGTAATATATACAGAGGTGTTGAAGCTGCTGCTACAGGCATAGACAGAGTTCAGGGCGACTATATGGGTATGCTTGCTACTGTGATAAATGCGATGGCACTTCAAAGCGCGCTAGAAAATATTGGTCTTTACACAAGATTAATGTCTGGAATCAAGATTGAACAAGTTTGTGAGCAATTTATAAGAAGAAGAGCAGTGAGACATCTTGAGAAAGGACGAATTGTAATTTTCGGAGCAGGTACAGGAAACCCATACTTCACAACAGATTCAGCAGCAAGCTTAAGAGCTATTGAAATTGAAGCTCAAGCTGTTCTTAAAGGAACGAGAGTTGATGGGATTTATTCATCAGATCCGGAAAAAGATCCTACCGCAACAAGGTTCTCTAATATTTCATTCAAGGAAGTATACCAAAAAGGTCTTCAGATCATGGATATGACAGCCTTCACCCTTTGCAAGGAAAATGGTTTACCAATTATCGTATTTGATATGAATAAGCCAGGCAATCTTCTGAAAATTGCGGAAGGTGAAGATGTCGGTACACTGGTAACAATGTAATTTTATTATATAACCTATTTTTCCAAATGGAAGAAATTCAATTATACCTGGACGAAGCAAAGGATTCAATGCAAAAAGCATTGAAGCACACCGAAGCTGAATTCGCTAAAATACGTGCCGGCAAAGCAATGCCGTCAATGGTTCACGGAGTCTCTGTAAGCTATTATGGTATTGACACTCCGTTAGAACAAGTGTCGTCAATCACCACGCCGGATGCAAAGACGATTTTGATCAAGCCTTTTGAAAAAAAATTAATCTCTGAAATTGAAAAGGCCATTAAAGACAGCAACCTGGGTTTTAACCCACAAAATGACGGGGAAAACATCAGAATCACTTTACCTCCACTTACTGAAGAAAGAAGAAAAGCTCTTGTAAAACAAGTAAAAGGTGAATCTGAGAGTGGTAAAATAGCTATTCGTAATATTAGAAAAGACACTAATGAAGAACTAAGAACTCTTCAAAAAGAAGGTGCTTCTGAAGATGAGATTAAAAAAGCCGAAGAAAAAGTGCAGACTTTGACTAATGACTTTATTGCAAAAATAGATCAGGTTTTAGCTAAGAAAGAAGCTGAAATAATGACTGTTTAATTCAATATTTTAACGGTAGAGATTTTTATTTTTAATAAAAGTCTCTACCTCTTGAGTTATCATATATTTTACTGAAAAATTTTTTTTAATTGACTGCCTGATGTAGGTGGCAGAAATATCCAGCAAGGGAGCTTCCACAAACCTTACATTTTTATGATTTTTCAATTCACAATCACCTGAATCAGGTCTTGGATAAACATACAACTCAAAATATTCTAATATACTGTTGTAATTTTTCCATTTAGGAAGCTGACAAAGATTGTCTTCCCCGATGATAAGCACAAATTTATTTTTAGGAAATTTCTCCTGAATATAGGTTAGAGTATCAATTGTAAAACTAGGCCTCGGTAAATGAAATTCCACATCGCTTACACGAAATTTCGGATGGTCCATAACAGCCAGATTCACCATATCGTACCTGTCAAACTCATGTATTAAAGTATTATTTTTTTTCAGAGGATTCTGAGGCGTGACCACATACCATACTTCATCCAGGTCGGCATGCTCAGCCATTACATTTCCTATAATGAGATGACCGATATGAATGGGGTTAAATGAACCGAAAAAAAGACCTACTTTCATGAAGCACTTATCTATCAGGCTTTTTTGGGAAAACTGATTTTTCCTGCAAGAAAATCATCAACTAACCGCTGAGCTTCCTTTAAGGCTTCTTCCAAATCATTATTGACCAAAGTTATATCAAACTGATTTTCAAAACTCATTTCAAATTTCACTTTGAATAATCTTGCAGAAATACTTTCCTCAGTATCAGTTTTTCTTTCTCTCAGTCTTTGTTCTAAAACTTCCATAGATGGGCACTTTACAAAAATTGCCAATGCTTTATCTCCATAAAACTTTTTAAGGCTAAGGCCGCCTTTAACATCCACATCAAATACAGCACTTTTCCCATCACTCCAAATTCTGTTAATTTCAGATTTTAAAGTACCATAAAATTGGCCAGGGTATACTTGTTCCCACTCAACAAACTCGTCTTGATCAATTTTTTGTTTAAATTCTTCCGGGGTGAGAAAATAATAATCCTTTCCGTAAGTTTCATTACGACCTCTTTTATCACGCGTACAAGCGGATATAGAGTATCCCAGATTATTATTTTTTGCAAGCAAATGCTTGACAATTGTCGTTTTACCAGATCCAGAGGGAGCTGAAAAAATGATTAATTTGCCATCGTCCATAGACAAATTTAAAAACTTTCATTCAATTTATCCTTAATATTCGCTATTAAGGCCGAAGGAACAGGCTTTTTTTCAATTTTACTTTTTAAAACCTCCTTTACATTTTTATCAATATTATAGCTTTGATAACAAGGCATACATTCTTCTATATGTTTTTCCAGAAATTCTTTCTGATTATAAGAAGCCTCACCATCAATTAACAGGTGAAGTGTTTGCATGCACTCATTGCATTCAGAGATTTTATTTCCCTTATCCATTCGAATTAAATTGTTCGCAATCATACGGAATTTTTCTTATTTGTTATAGCCCATTGTACCTGCATAAGTTTTCAACTTTTCTTTTAATAAGTTTCTAGCTCTGTGCAATCTCGACCTTACCGTACCAATTGGTATATCAAGAATTTTAGCCATTTCTTCGTAAGTAAATCCTTCAAGGTCGCAAAGTATAATGATAGTCCTGAAATCTACCGCCAACGCATTCAAGGCAGTGGCAACTTCATCCCCGATCATCTCCTGCAAAGATTCTATCCTAAGGTCGGTAGTGATGCTTTCATCCACATCATCAGAGTTATAATAAGACTCTACCTCCTGATAATCAACCTTTGAAGGTTCTTTACTTTTCTTTCTAAAATCATTAATAAAGCTGTTTTTCAAAATTCTGAACAGCCAGGCTTTAGCATTGGTACCTTGTTCATATGAATTAAAGAATCGATATGCTTTTAAATAGGTCTCCTGTACAAGATCATTTGCATCGTCTTCATCAAGGGTCAAACGATAAGCAAAATTATAAAGAGAATCAATCAAAGGCATAAACTCCTTTTCAAACTGAGCATCCTTCTCCGCTTTGCTTAAATCCTTTCTTATATTTTCTCTATTCTCTTCCATTTAAAGTATTATTTATAATTTTACTTAATGAATAAAGTAATTATCGTACCATATTTACGATTCCTTAAAGTAGAACATCAAAATTTCTGCAATTGTTGTGTTTGGATTCACATAGAAGACAACGCTCTAATTATCAAACATTTTTAAGTATAGAAAATATTTTATCACCCTTAATTAATGGATTCACAAAACCGATATTATTTAATTTTTGTAAGAATATGCCTTTTTGTCATAGTAGCTGGCATTTTTACTATGGATAGCATCCATATCCTTGCAAATCAAGGAATATTAGTCCTGACAGGATTGGCTTTACTTTACTTTATATTAAATATCAGAAACTTCCATATCTTCCTGGTTGAAAAAAAATTTTCCGTCTTTTTTATAATTTTTATTGCTTTTATTCTTAGTCTGCTCCGAACCGATCCAGAAAATCAAAAATATGCTGCTCTGCAATTTGAGCTGCATTATCAATTTCTTGCGTTGCCATTTTTATTTTCTGTGCTTCCTCCATTTCCCAGGAAATTATATTATGATATTTTCTTCCTCTTCCTGGTTATTGTATTTGTTTGTGCTTTGGGAAGTACTTCAATTTATTTTCAAAATAAAGAATATTTCGACTGGGCTTATGGTAAATCTCAACTTATTCCTACTCCTGTCAACCATGTCCGCTTCAGTCTCATGGTCACATTTTCTATATTCCTTTCATATTATCTTATAGAAAAAGACTACTTTAAGGATATTTTTTTCAAAGGGTTAAATATAATTATACTTATATTTTTAATCTTTTATCAGCATTTGCTAGCAGTTCGGTCAGGGTTAGTCGCTTTTTATGTTGTTTTGGTTTTAATTACCTTCTATCTATTAGCATCAAAAAATTTCAAAAAAGGCATACTCCTATTCATCGGCGTGATTACATTGGTTGGAGTCTCATTCTTTTCTCTGAATACCCTAAATAATAAATGGGGGTATACAAAGTATGACTGGAATCTGAGTGACATTAAAGATAAAGCTAACAATTATTCCATCGGCAAAAGACTGGTTTCCCAGCAGGTGACGTTTCAACTTTTCAGGGAACATCCAATATTTGGAGTTGGAGAAGGCAATATTGAATCTGAAGTAAGAAAAGGATATTCCAAAAATTTTCCATATGTAGAAGCGGAAAACAGATTAAGTCCACACAACCAATACCTCAGAACATTAGCAGCTAGTGGCTTTCTGGGCTTTATTATCTTTATCTCCTGCTTCTATTTTCCATTATTTACAGATAAAAACTATAGATCCAGAATTCTTCTGGCCATATATACTATCACTTCAATATCGTTTCTTTTTGAAGATACCTTTGAAACAAAGACAGGTCTTACTTTCTGTTTATTCTTTATTATGTTCAGCCTTCACTATACAAAAGCTTTAAGGGTGGATGTCAATCAAAGCCTGACTTAAGGTATACTGATAGAATTTGATTTAATTATATTTTTGCAACTGAATTTAAAAGAGGGTTGACGAAACTCTTATAATATATGAAAAATATTCTGATAAGCAGAACTGATAATCTTGGAGATGTGGTACTCACATTTCCTCTCGCTGCATATCTTAAACAATACTTCCCAGGCTCCAGGATTCTTTTTCTCGGGAAAAAATATACTGCAGATCTTATAAAAGCTTGTAATTCTATTGATGAATTCATTTCTAAAGAATCGCTTTTAGATGATCCATCTTTACTAAAATCAAAGAATATAGAGGCTGTCATATTCGTGTATCCAGACAAGGACGTGGCAAAAATCTGCAAACAAAGCAGGATACCTGTCCGAATTGGCACTAGCCATAGGATATTTCACTGGTTATATGCCAATAAAAAAGTAAGCTTTTCCAGAAAAAAATCTGATCTCCATGAAGCTCAATTGAATTTCAAATTACTTGAAGGCTTAGGAATAACAGTAATTCCTTCAATTGAAACTTTAGGTACTTTACTCAATGTGTCTCCTAAGTCTGAAATACCGGAAGCTGTTAAATCAGAACTTTATAGTGCAAAGAAAAAAATAATATTGCACCCTAAGTCCAAAGGAAGTGCAAGAGAATGGCCTCTTCAAAACTATTTTTCCCTTGCTAAAAGATTAATTTCAGCTGGCTATACTCCTGTTATTTCAGGTACAAAAGAGGAAGGCCAGAAAATGCGAAATGAACAAGAAGACTTCTTCTCTTTACCTGAAATGATTGACCTTACAGGCAAAGTCAGTTTAGGTGAACTCATTTCCGTAATTTCAAAAGCTGATGGACTTATAGCTTGCAGTACCGGACCTTTGCACATTGCATCTGCTTTGGGAATCCCTACAATAGGATTCTATCCTTCCATAAAACCGATGCACGCAGGAAGATGGAAACCAATAGGCAAATATTCAACAGTATTGTCTCTTGATAAGTACTGTGTGGACTGTGCAAAAGGAGGAAATTGTATTTGCATAGAATCATTGAAAACAGAGCAAGTTTTTGAAATATTAGAGGGTTGGAACAAATGAATCAGAAAAGTATATCAGTAGTCATACCAAATTACAACGGCAGAAAACTTCTCGAAGAAAACCTTCCTTCAGTTTATAAAGCTCTTGAATATTGCAAAGCAGAGTACGAAATCATTATCGCAGATGACTGTTCCACTGACGACTCCGTTGCATTTCTAAAAGATAGATATCCTGAAATTATATTGCTCATTAATGAAGTAAACAAAGGATTTTCTCCGACTATAAATCTTGGAATTAAAGCAGCCACTAAGGATCTGGTCTTCGCACTCAACAATGATGTTATGCTGACTCCGGAATATTTTGTGGATCAATTTAGGTACTTTGATTCGGAAAACACATTCGGAGTAATGGGCAAAATAATTGGACTGACGGATCACAAGACCCAGGACACTGCAAAATACCCATATATTAAAGGCGCTACTATTAAAGGTACAATTAACTATTCCCTTGAAAATAGTTCAAAGTCATTCTGGATTCCGAGTTTCTTTTTAAGTGGGGCCAATAGTCTTGTCGATAGGAAAAAATTATTTACACTTGGTGGATTTGATGAAATCTATGCCCCTTTCTACAATGAAGATCTGGATCTTGGCATAAAGGCCTGGCGTTTAGGCTGGAAATGTTACTATGAACCGGAGGCTGTGTGCCTGCATCCGAACAGTGCCACAATTTCTAAATATCATAAAAGTAAAAAGATAAAAGTTACCTCTTTCAGAAATAAAGTGCTTTTACATTTAATTCATTTGGAAGGACTTTACCTGTTTTTATATAATATTCAGTTGTTTTTTAACCTGGCGCTCAAAATTCTTTCCTTTAAGTTTTATTACATCACGGCTTTAAATGAAGTTGCTCTGAGAAAAAAAGATATTGCAGCTACCCGAATGAAAATTAATGAATTAGGAAAATTTTCAGGGACAAAAAAATCATTACCTGCTGTGGTAAAGGAAATAAGAAGGCAATTAAGCGGGAAAAAGATCATCAAATTCTAAAGCAGACAGGCTGTTAGAGAGAAGACCTCCATTAAAGTGGATATAATTTAATAACTTTGTTGAAGTTTATATTTTAGTTTACTAATTAATATCATGAAAATATACTTAAGGCTCCTTTCCTTTGCTAAGCCTATTGAAAAATTTGCAATTCCATATATATTCTTTGCTGTGCTCAGCATTATTTTCGGACTTTTAAATTTTACACTTCTCATTCCGATATTTGACCTGTTGTTCTCTAATAATTCTGGAGGATCATTAAATAAAGTGACTGAATTACCTTCCTTCGCTTTGAGCTATGATTATTTCAAAGAGGTATTTTATTATTATCTCTACAAAGCAGCTCAGTCTTCAGACCAAAAACTAGCAGCACTTTTTTATGTATGTGGTGTTATTTTCACTTCGGTTTTACTATCAAATTTATTTCGTTATCTGTCTCAGATCGTGCTTGAGGACTTAAGAATTCACACCCTTCTGAATCTGAGAAAAACAGTATTTAATAATGTATTAAATCTACACCTGAGCTATTTTTCAAATGAGAAAAAGGGTGATATAATGGCGAAAATTTCCGGGGATGTTCAGGTAGTTCAAGGATCGATAACAAACACTTTAATTGTTTTCTTTCGTGAACCGGTAACGATCATATTTTATTTCTTCGCACTTTTCAAACTATCAGCTTCTCTAACATATTTTACAATTTTCTTTATTCCGGTATCAGGATTGATAATAGCGACAATTGTCCGAAAACTGAAACGAGCTACTTCTGATGCTCAAACATCTATGGGAATTATGCTGAGTATATTGGATGAAGCACTTACAGGATTACGTGTTATCAAAGCATTTAATGCTTTATCATATGTTCAGGATAAATTCCACCAGGAGAATATCAGATACTCAACCGCATCCAGAACGATGGTAAAGAAAAACGAACTTGCCTCTCCGGTATCTGAATTGATGGGAGTTACGGTGGTTGTTGGAATCCTTTTGTATGGTGGCGCTATGGTATTGGAAGGAAACAATTCTCTGAAACCTGAAGAGTTTATCGCTTACATTGCCATCTTCAGCCAGGTGCTCAGACCTGCAAAAGCTATGACCGGTTCATTCTCTCAGATACAACATGGTATCACTGCTGGAGAAAGAGTGCTTCAATTAATTGATACAGAGCCAGCAATAAAGAATAAACCAAATGCTACAGAACTGAAGACCTTTGAAAATGAAATTTCTTTTGAGAATGTTAAGTTCTCTTACGACGAGCATAAAACGATTCTTAATGGTGTAAACTTTAATTTACAAAGAGGTAAAACCATAGCATTGGTAGGCCCTTCAGGTGGAGGAAAATCTACTATTTCAGACCTTATTCCAAGATTTTATGACCCTACAGAAGGTTGCATAAAAATTGACGGTACTGATATTAAAGATTGCACTGTTGAATCTGTGAGAGATCTGATGGGTATAGTAAATCAGGAATCTTTGTTATTTAATGACACCATCCATAATAACATTGCATTCGGAAAACCTAATATGTCGAGGGAAGAGGTTATTCAAGCTGCCAAGATTGCTAATGCTCACAACTTTATTATGGAGTCTGAAAACGGATATGATACTGTTATCGGTGACAGAGGGGTTAAGTTGTCTGGTGGTCAAAAACAGCGTTTGAGTATAGCCAGAGCTGTTCTAAAAAACCCTCCTATCTTGATTCTCGATGAAGCTACTTCAGCTCTTGATACAGAATCTGAAAAACTGGTTCAGGATGCCCTAAACAACCTGATGAAAAACAGAACCACATTGGTGATTGCACATAGGTTGAGTACTATTCAGAATGCAGACGAAATACTGGTAATTGAGAAAGGTAAAATTGTAGAAAGAGGTACTCATCAGGAACTGCTGATGTTTGAAGATGGAGTATACAGCAAGCTGACGACTATGCAAGCTTTGTAAGCTGAAAGCAGGAAGCGCAAAGCTGAAAGTATTAAAAGTGCTTTCAACTTTGAGCTTTCTGCTTCTATGAAATATATTAATCATTTTTAGAAATAAGATTTTGGAAGTATTAAATCCGATAACCTCGAGAGCTATTTCGGGAAAGCAACTTTTTCCTTATAAATATTCTATTTGTACGTTGGTTACTAATCCTGATGAATATCAGGAAATGCTTCAGTCTTTTGTAAATGCAGGATTCAATACTTCATTTTGCGAGTTTCTGCATATTGACAACAGCCAGAACAATGCTTATGAAGCATTTTCCGGACTAAATAAATTCCTTCAGGAAGCCCAGGGAAAATACATTATCCTTTGTCACCAGGATATTCTTTTGAACTATGATAACCTTGAAGTGCTGGAACAGCGCATTGCTGAAATAGAAGCTAAGGATCCAAAATGGGCTATCATTGGTAATGCGGGAGCTGTTGGAATTAAAAATAAAGTATACAGAATTACAGAGGGCGATGGGGTTTTTCGCAAGTGCGGCCACCCTCCTGCTAAAGTTGTTTCAGTCGATGAAAATTTCATATTGGTAAAAAAAGAAGCCAACCTGGCTCTTTCAGGAGACTTGTCCGGTTTTCATCTTTATGGAACAGATTTATGCATTATTGCCTCAATATTGGGATACAATGCTTATGTTGTCAATTTTCATTTGCTGCACAAAAGCAAAGGCAATGCAGACAAAAGCTTTTTTACGATAAAAGAGAACCTGATAAAAAAATATTCAAAAGCTTTTGAAGCAAGGTTCATCGAAACTACGATGACTAAATTTTTCTTTTCAAGTTCCCCTGCCCTCAACAAACTCATGAATACAGGCTTCATGATGTTCTGGATTCGTCAGTACTTTAAGTTTAAATTCAGAAAAGATCTGAAAAGAAAAATTCAATAAAGTCAATATTTATAGTTTTAATGTTTAATGGTTGCAGCTTTTAGAAGTTCCAATTCATTTGCACTTGTCGTTTCACAATCATCAAATTGAGTGCAGGTTTCTAATGTATTTTCCTTGTCCTTAAGCCTATAAATTTTAATCCAATCTATAATAAAATGCTGAGGAAATTTTACATCAGAAATAGAAGGTGAATTACCCAGGGCAAGGTTAGCAATCAAATACATCTCAGCTGAAACAGAGGGTACGTGATCCGTAACTGTCCGAATTTCCTTACCATCAATATAAAATACAAGCTTATCTTTTAGCCAGGCAACAGAGAAAGTGTGGAAGTCATTGAAAAAATCAGGTTGTTTTTCACAATATTCAGTAAAACAACTCTGCCTGTTTCGGCTTCCATCGCACCAGAAGACATTATTCGTTCCGCATTTGTAATTATTACCCCAATATTCAAAGATGTCAATTTCTCTATAACCATCTGTTTGTTGAGAACAACCACCGTTCCACATCCAAAATGCAGGCCATAAAGATTGTTCTCTACCTTCAGGCATTTTACATTTTATTTCAAACAAGGTATTCCCTTTTACCATATTTTTAAAGTGAATCCAACCAGAAGCATAATTATAAGTAACACCATTAGAGCCTTTTTCAGGCTTGGGAAGAGGCTGAGCAGTAATCACCAGATTTCCATAAGAAACGGACAACTGGTTCCATTTATAAATTTGTAATTCGTCCGGTCCGTGATTGTCACTAAACAAATACCAATTGTCTGACAAATCTTTGACAGAACCATTGAAGTCATCCTGAAAAGATAAGTTCCAATCATTGTAATTAATTACACAAGGCTGCTTTGAAGATTCTTGCCGCTTGTCCTGTGCTACTGCGTCATATTTTATATCTGTTGAAAATTTGGTTAAAGACTGTTGACCAAAGACTATCTCCGACCATAAAAATAAAACAAGGATCTGAACAAGGATTTTCTTCATTTCTAAATTCTGCAAAGTTCATCTTCACATATAACCCCTTCCTTTACAAATCCATTATTTTATAATCCAACTATCTATATCACAAGCACTACTATCCTATCAGAAAGCGATGGTGTAAAACTTTTCCTTATCCAGAATATTTTGTAATTTTACTAACTGATTATTCGTTTTTCGGTGATATTAATCTTTATCCCCAAAGGATATGGTAAAAAAGTTCTTATCAATAGGATTCTGTCTCACATTACTTTTATTTTCATTTACTCCCTTAGAGCGTAAATCTATTAGGGTGAAGACAATTGTTATTGATCCAGGCCACGGAGGAAAGGATCCTGGATGTCTAAAGCACAAAACCAGGGAAAAGGATATAGCGCTTGATATCAGTTTAAAAGTAGGTCAACTGATTCAGGAAAACATGCCGGATGTAAAGGTTGTTTTCACAAGAAAAGATGATCGGTTTGTGGAACTTCATGACAGGGCCGGTATTGCTAATAAAAACCATGCAGACCTTTTTATTTCAGTTCATGTGAATTCCGGACCATCTGGTATGCATGGAACCGAAACCTATTGCATGGGACTTCATAAGACCGAACAGAACCTGGAAATTGCTCAAAGAGAAAACTCTTCTATTCTGATGGAAGATGATCATAAAGAAAACTATGAAGGGTTTGATCCTAATTCACCTCAATCTTATATTCTGTTTTCATTGTTCCAGAATGCTTTTATGCAAAGCAGTATGAAGCTTGCCCATAAGATTGAAACAGAATTTCAACTGAGCAATAAAAGACATAGCAGAGGAGTAAAACAAGCTGGTTTTCTGGTATTATGGAAAACTTCTATGCCAAGTGTGCTTGTTGAAACAGGGTTTATCACTGATACTGCTGACTACAAACTACTCAATTCAGAATCAGGAAGGTTTGACTCCGCCTGGGGAATTTATAGTGCTATTGAAGATTACAAAAAGGATATTGAAGGGTCTGGCTTGGAGGAATAAGCAAACTACCTTTTTTCAATTTTCGGATTTCTTCATCGGAATTTAGTTTTAAGAAGAAACATAAACTCTCCATTTTCCGGTCAAACAAGTCTTTTTCCTATCCATAAGAAAGCTCTTACCCAGGATTACTTTATACCTCTTACCCATTTTATTGCTTATTTTTTCTTTAAAAGGGTGTTTTCAACAAAAAAAATCGAAATGTAATTTATTCAGGTTAAAATTTGGGTTCAAAAATCCAATGTAATAGCTCAGAGGTCAAATGTCCGAGCTTTTTGCTCAAAATTCCGAGCTCTGAGGTCAAATGCCCGAGCCTTTTACTCAAAACTCCGAGCTCTGAGGTCAAATGCCCGAGTTTTTTGCTCAAAACTCCGAGCTCTGAGGTCAAATGCCCGAGCTTTTTACTCAAAACTCCGAGCTATGAAGTCAAACGACCGAGTTTTTTGCTCAAAACTCCGAGCTCTGAGGTCAAATGCCCGAGCTTTTTACTCGAATCTCCGGACTCTCTATCAAACATTAAATGATTTCCAAGGTTATTTCGGCCTAAAAGTGATTTACAAATGGCTAAAAACTCCCTTAATTATATATAGTCATCTTAAATTGGACAATCTAATTCCACTTTTGACTTTACAAGGCTATTGAAGAATTGATGAATCTGTTTTAGATGAATAGATCAGATCATCATCGCTATCATTTTCCAGCTTTTCCAAAGCAGAGTAAACTTTAGCCTTTGACAAGGATAAAGGTTTTCTCTGTTTGAAAAGAGATATATTTTTCAAATCATCAACCAATTGACTTTTAAGATTTCCCCATAAAGATTCTTTTTCTATCTCTACACCTTCTTTAAGATTTGCTAAAATTCTAAAGCTTAAAACACCAAGGATTACGGAGAACACAAAAGGGAAATCCCACGACTGCAAGCTTATAAAATGAATTGCCTCCTTCATATCAGGGCCAGAATAGTTAAAGCCTATAGAAAAATCCTTCAGAGTAAAATAACCGGAAACCATTCCGGACAATAATGGACCAAAGCCGGCAAATATGGAATTACTCATATTCATAGAGATAAGAAAGACAGATCCCTTTCCCTTAGGAGCTAGCTTTAAACCGATATTCCCTACAGCCAGAGATATTCCTCCGTTGGCTATACCTATCATTATATGAATAATCACCAATAAAGGCAAAGTAAATAAATGCTTTGCAGGAAATGTGGTATAAGTCCAGGCAAGAACCGAAAGCATGTATAGAGGGACACAAATCCTCAATACAGCCTTATTATTTAATGTATCAGAATATTTACCCCAGAAGCCAAGAGATAAAATAGTGACCAACTGAGCAAGTACAGTAAGCCCGATTACGATACTGACAGGATACTGAAGCTGGCTTAGCAGATAGACTGAAAAAAACGGTGTAGCAAAATTTGAAGCCAGGTTCCATAGAATGGTAAAACCAATAAGTGTTCTCAGATTTTCATTGGCAAAAGGTCTTGTCAATTCTTTAAATGAGAAAACAGGAAATTCTTTCATTTCTGGTTCGTGAGTTTGAGAAAGCAAAAAGGTACTAAGCAGTCCCAAGCCACCTGCTACCAGGAAAAAGCAACCAAACACAAATCTCATCATTTCATGTCCTGCAAAATGATCAAGAACAAATCCGGTTAAAAAGGACACCGCAACTGCGAAAGCCTGAGCCCACCTGATTCTGCTACTAAAAAACCTTCCCAGCTGATCTGAAGGAATAAGATCATGCATCCACGAAGTCCAGGAACCTCCTGAAATTGCCCCAACAAAATTGTGAACAAACATTACCCCTATCAGAAGATAAATCAACCAGTTTCCCTGTGAAAATAAACATGCGAATCCCAATATCAGCAAAGGGAATCTGCCTAGAAATGAAAATAAGACACAAACCTTCCTTCTGCTCTTTATTTTATTTAGAAACCAAACCGAGAACAACTGAAACAGATTTGCAAAAACAGGAATACAGGCAAGCAAACCAAGTTGCAAGCCCGAAGCACCTAATAATAATGCAAAAGCAACTAATACAGGACCGCCGCTGAAACCGGACATGGACTGAGAAACGATACCATCTGAAAGTACCAGTTTCTTCGCCCTTTCGATTAAGAGAGAATTATCTTCCAAAGCTGAATTAAACTGAATGTGGGAACACAGTTATGAACGATAAAAAGATTCAAAAAATTTCCCAAATATGGCATTGACAAGAAAAATTCTAATGGCTATATTTACTATAGAATTGGATGATATAACAGTAAGGGATATAGGCTTTGTTTTTAACCTAAAAAATAAATTACCGATATGAAAACCTTGAAAGAATTTTTAAAATCAACCGTTATCAATTTATGCATATTCAGCACTACATTAGTAGCTTTTTATGCAAGTGCCATGTTCTTCACAATACTTCTTTTGGAAGAATTTTACTTCAACCGTCCCAACCAGGTTTTAAGAGAGGATTTTGAAGTACTTATTCAGAAGCTTCATAATGCCCCGGAGATTCTTAGAGAAATTCTTTATCCCAATCAAAATGACAGTGGCATAAAAATCGTAAAAGAGGGATTTTAAGCACACCTAACATTTCATGCGTTTCCTTGTTGTATTTTCAAAAGGTAAAATATGGAAAACCCAGAATATTTTGACGGACCAGAAAGCGAGGATCTAGGTGATATTGAGGATTCTAAGTTTGGCAGAAAAAGGCAGAATCTGGAAATGCTACCGATTCAAGAGCTTAGAAAAAGAGCAGAACTAAGAAAGATCAAAGATTTTGAAACCCTTAATAAGCAAAAGCTTATAGAAGCACTCCATAAGTACGAGGAATCAAAGCAAAAATAGTAAAGCGCAGGAATCCGACAGCAGGTTATTTTTGTTCTCAATATTGTTGAAAACTTTTGAAGAATATCAATTAATTTTAGAATTCAACTTTATTGTCTAATACCCGAAATGCCGGATTTCGCACATTTACACGTACATACCCAATTTTCCCTTCTTGACGGAGCAGCCAACATCACTGACCTGATGAAAAAGGCTCAGAAAGATGAGATGAAGGCTGTAGCAATCACCGACCATGGGAACATGTTCGGAGTTTTCAAATTTGTTGCAGAAGCAAACAAATACAATGTAAAACCTATAGTCGGGTGTGAATTTTACCTTGTAGAAGACCGTCATAAAAAATCGTTTACCAAAACAGATAAGGACGTCCGCCGCCATCAGCTCCTGCTTGCTAAAAATCCTGAAGGATATAAAAACCTCGCCAAGCTCTGCTCTCTGGGATACATGGAAGGGCTTTACGGAAAGTATCCGAGAATTGATAAGGAACTAATCTTAAAATACCATAAAGGACTTATTGCAACTACCTGTTGTATAGGAGCCGAAGTACCGCAAACAATTCTAAAAAAAGGAGAAGAAGAAGGTGAAAAAGTCTTCAAATGGTGGCTGGATCTTTTTGGAGAAGATTATTATGTAGAGCTTCAGCGTCACGATATTCCGGAGCAGAATATAGTAAATGAAGTGCTTATAAAATTCGCACTGAAACACAAGGTGAAAATTATAGCATCTAACGATTCTCACTATGTAGATCAGGAAGATTCCAATGCACACGACATTCTGCTATGCATCAACACAGGAGAAAAACAAAGTACCCCAACCAATAAAGAATTTTCTGACGACGGTGCCTTTACTAAAGGAACTCGTTTTGCTTTTTACAATGATCAGTTTTATTTCAAAACTAAAACTGAGATGGGGAAACTTTTTCACGATATCCCTTCCGCAGTAGATAATACAATAGAAATCGTTGATAAAGTAGAAAGTCTGAAACTCAAAAGAGATATTCTGCTTCCCAACTTCCCTATTCCTGATTCCTTTAAAGTGAATACCGGACCAGATGCCGATGTCCTGAATCAGTGGGAATTTCTAAAACATTTAACTTTTGAGGGGGCCAGAAAAAAATATAGGGAAATAACTCCTGAAATTGAAGAACGCCTCAACTTTGAGTTGTTTACCATCAAAACGATGGGATTTGCAGGTTACTTTCTTATCGTACAGGATTTCATTAATAAAGGAAAAGAGATTGGAGTATTCGTGGGTCCCGGAAGGGGTTCGGCGGCAGGCTCTGCCGTTGCCTATTGTGTCGGTATTACCAATATAGACCCAATCAAGTACGACCTGCTTTTTGAGCGTTTCCTGAATCCGGACAGAAAGAGCATGCCCGATATTGATACGGACTTTGACGACACAGGGCGCCAGAAAGTAATTGACTATGTAGTTGATAAGTATGGAAAAACTCAGGTGGCGCAAATCGTAACTTACGGTTCGATGGCCGCGAAAATGAGTATCAAGGACGTTGCCAGGGTACTCGACCTTCCGCTTAGCGATTCCAATGCACTGGCCAAAATGGTTCCGGAAAAACCTGGTATCGAACTCAACAGGGTACTGACTGCTCCGATAGACGGGCCTGGGAGCCTTAGTGAAAAAGAAGGACTTAACCCCGATGATCTGGAAGGAGTAAAAAAACTCCGTGAGATCATGAACGGTAAAGATCTCCAGGCTAATGTACTAAAAGAAGCACTGGTACTCGAAGGCTCAGTAAGAGGTACAGGTGTTCACGCTGCAGGTATCATCATTGCTCCCCAGGACCTTTCCGACCTGATGCCCGTAGCAACCTCCAAAGACTCCGATCTTCTACTTACACAATATGATGGAAAAGTAATTGAAGATGCGGGAGTAATCAAGATGGACTTTCTGGGTTTAAAAACCCTGACAATTATAAAGGATGCACTTGCTCTGATAAAAAAGAACAAGGGAATTGAGATAGAGATCGACGAAATTGATCTGGAAGATTTAAAAACATTTGAACTATACCAGAGAGGAGAAACCAACGGAACATTCCAGTTCGAGTCCGTGGGTATGCAGAAATACCTGAAGGAACTGAAACCCGATAAGTTTTCTGACCTTATCGCGATGAACGCTCTTTATCGTCCGGGCCCTCTCGAATACATCCCTAACTATATCCGCCGTAAGCATGGCAAAGAGCCTATCACTTACGATATAGCGGAAATGGAGCAATACCTGAAAGACACCTATGGTATTAACGTTTACCAGGAGCAGGTAATGCTTCTGTCTCAGAAGCTTGCCAACTTCAGTAAGGGAGATGCCGACGTTCTTCGTAAGGCCATGGGTAAAAAAGATAAGGCTACCCTGGATAAAATGAAGAGCAAATTTATGGAAGGCTGCGGGAAAAACGGCCACGACCTTAAAGTTGCAGACAAGGTCTGGACCGACTGGGAAGCCTTTGCGTCCTACGCCTTCAACAAATCTCACTCAACCTGTTATGCCTTTGTGGCATTCCAGACTGCATTCTTAAAAGCGCATCATCCCGCGGAATATATGGCCTCGGTACTTACTCATAACATGAGTAATATCGATAAGATCTCCTTCTTCATGGATGAATGTAAGAAGATAGGGTTAACAGTTCTGGGGCCGGACATCAATGAAAGTTCCATGACCTTTGACGTTAACAAGGAAGGTAAAATCCGTTTCGGATTAGGAGCGATCAAGGGAGCTGGAGAAGCTGCGATCGCAGCAATTATCTCTGAAAGAGAAGAAAACGGTCCTTATACAGACCTGTTTAATCTGGTACAAAGAGTAAACCTTCGTACCATGAATAAGAAAACTTTTGAATGTTTTGCTTATGCTGGTGCGTTTGATTCGTTCGGACTCCATCGAGGACAATATTTCTTTGTAACTGCAGAGAAAGACAATACAAGTACTATAGAAAAAATCATCAGATACGGATCCGCATATCAGCAAGATAAAGATGCGAACCAACAGAGCCTGTTTGGCAGTTCTAGTAGTGTTGAGGTCGCTAAGCCAAAGATTCCGGATTGCGAACCATGGAGCGAAATTGAGAAATTAAAATTTGAGCGTGATGTTGTAGGATTTTATATATCGGGCCACCCTCTGGATCAGTACAGAATGGAAATTGATAACTTTTGTACTTGTCCTGCAGATAAAGTTTTTGACTACAAAAACAGAGAAGTTTCTGTAGCAGGAATAGTAGGAACTGCGAATGTAAGGCAGATGAAAAACGGTAAATCATTCATTGTTTTCAGTCTGGAAGATTTTGACGGTAAAATCGAAATGGCGCTATTTGGAGAAGATTATCTGAAGTTTGCTCATTGGATAAAACCCGGAGAGTTTTTACACATTAGAGGAAAGGTACAACAAAGATATAACGGCGATCAATGGGAATTCAAACCTCTTAATATTAGCCTTTTGGCTGATATCAGGCAAAAAATGGTAAAAGGAGTATCTGTAAAATTAAATATCCAGGGGTTAAAACCGGAGACTTTAAATAGTCTGGAGGAAGTAATCACCGGAAATCTTGGTAATACAGAATTGAAATTTACGCTCTCCGACGATATAGAAAACATTCACGTTGAGCTATTTTCGCGAAAATTCAAAGTAGACCCAAACAATACATTACTCGACCAGTTAAAAAATCTTAATGAGGTGGAGTATAAAATTCTATTTTGATAGAAACTAAATATTTAAAAAAATAGTAAGTTTACGGTCTGGTAATAATTAATAAACCTCTTTGTATTTTAAAAATATGGGAAAAGCAATAGAAATCACAGACGCTAATTTTGAAGATATAACCAACACAGACAAACCTGTGCTAGTTGATTTCTGGGCTGAATGGTGCGGACCTTGCAAAATGATCGGTCCGGTTGTAGAAGAACTTGCTGCTGACTATGAAGGAAAAGCTATAATAGGAAAAGTAGACGTAGACAACAACCCTAACACTTCAGCTAAATTTGGTATCAGAAGTATTCCTACTCTCCTGGTAATTAAAAACGGAAAGATTGTTGAGAAACAAGTTGGCGCTGTTCCAAAAAATGTTCTAAGCCAAAAAATTGAAGCTCATTTGTAATTAGAAAAATGATTTTCATAAATAAAAAGAGACTGCCTAACCAGACAGTCTCTTTTTATTTTTACCCCCCTCTTCCCTATACACTTTTTCCTCTATCCCTTATGATGTAGAGCCGCAACAGAGAGAACAATATAGCTAAAAACAAATTTCATTTTGTACTGCTTAAATATACATAGCTACTATTCAATCAAGATGAAATACATTTTATTATTGTTATCTGCTTTAACATCATGTCTTGATAGTCTTAAAGTAAAAAACGGAATTGCCTACGAAGCCAGCGAAGGATTAGTACTTGCCAAAGACAGCGCCAATTATGATCATTTATTCCAAAGACTTGCGCGTTCAGATGCAGACTTTATGCTAACTATAAAGCCAGTCAAAATAGAACCTGTAATTAAACATACTGATAACATTCTGCTGATACAAACTCCTGTTATTGACCACAAAACCGTTAATATTATTACTGCAAAACCAGCAATCAAAAAAGCAATAAATGAAATCAAAGAAGTAGTAATATTCAATGAACCGAAGCTTGATGAAACGGTCAGAAATGAAATTAAGCCAATTATAATAAAGGATACCGTTCTGCCACTCATAAAGCCCGCAATGGATACAATATGGACCAAAGTAGAAACCGGCGATACTGAATTTCAGGATATGGAGACTACAAAAAAGACCAAAAGGAGAAAGAAGTTCTTGTTCTTTAAGAAATAAGAACTTCTTTCAAAGCATTGAGGAATGAAAGATTGAGTTAATGGATTTTATATATTTTTACTCCTTGATACTCTCCAATCTTCTGTTTCATATAGTCCTGATACCATTCAGGATGAGCAATTATAGTATCGTGTACAATTAGATACTTCGCTCCACTGTTAACCCTGGCTTTTACCTTTTCAGCACTACCTCCATATGCACATGTCCAACCTTTTTGATTCATCAGATAAAGAGATACATTAATACTGGGATCAGGAATGCTTATCACCAGGTCATCCTGGGCAATCCCGATTGAGCGTAAATATGGTGTTATTGTTTGTACAGCCGGGTTAATTCCTTCCTTAAGAAATCCGAAATACCTGCTATGTATTATGAAGTTGCTATGCTTTAATGTAAAACATATAAACAATGTGCATCCGGCAACAGCAACATATTTAATACTCTTGGATAACTCAAAACTTTCAAAAACCTGGATTATAGCAATAATAGTCAAAACAGGTACAATAAATATATTGATCAAATAATAGTCATGATGGTAAAAAACCTGGAAAAACAGTATTACATATATGAACTGTGCCAAGATGGAAAAAACTAAAGCTAAAAGTAAATATTTATTCACTCGCTTATAAAAGTACAGCACCACCAGAATGAATATCATTAAGATCTTCCACGCGAAAGGATGAAAAAACTGATATCCCCATTTAGTCTGATACACATCAATTGTAGCGTTTATTTCATCTTCACTCATCTCCCAAATAGGCATAATGCTTAGAAGATTGCCATCATAACCAAAAGCATCAGCATAACCTTGAGCATATAAAATCCAGAAATAACAAAGTGATAAAACCCCAATGATACAAACTCCGATTCTCTTTATTTCGCTGATTTTATAATAATACTTTGTATCAGCAGAATTAAAAAAGTTAAAGAAGTTAAAATATTCCAGACATATAATTGTAGCCATAATTAAATAATTAAACATCTCAACGGGTTTAAGCAAGGCTGCAAACAAGGCAAATACTGAACACAGATAAAAGTTTTTTAAACTACGAGTACTTATATATCCAAAAAAGAAGTACCATGAAATCAGAGTTAATCCTAGTGCCGGAATATTTGGCAAATAATTCAAAGCATAATATACAACTAGTGGAGAAGAGTAAACAATCAGAACAGGAACCAGTGCATACCATTTGTTTTTAAATAGTTTTAAGCCTAATTCAAATAAAAAAATTAATCCTAACAAAAAGACAAAATAGCTTAACAGCCTTGGAATAGCTTCATGAACACCAAAAACCCTGTATAATTTTCCTGAAAGCCAATAAATAATGGGAAACTCACTTATAACATATCCTTTATAGGCCATTTGAAACATCACTCTGGGAAAAAAGAAATTTGAGCCTTCCTGAAGATAATTCAGGCAATAAGATGCACTATCGCACTGTCTCCATTGATGCACCGATTGAGGACGCAAAAACATGATATTATGCAGATTGAACATAAAAAAAATCAGCACATTAATAATGTAAAAAATTAATCTTTGAACTTTCATCTTATTCCAGAAATTCTTTTTGTTAAAAATTCTATAAAATTAACTAAAATATCACAAACATTCTCAATCCTCTATCTCTCCTTCTATTTGTTTTCCTGGATCCAATATGAATGCGAGAAATGTTCCCATTCCACTTCAGCAAGATTTACATCAGAATTTATAAAAGTTTGTAATGCTCTTCCATTCAGACTTAAATGAGAATCTGCAAATATCTGTACCGACTTCTCACCCTTTTCCTCCATCTCCCGCTTCAAATACTGTACATATTGCCAAATCATATCAGGATCTGAACACATTGAATGGTATTGTCCTATCGATATTTTATTCTGAGGATAATCGTGCATAAGCATTCGCCCCTGAGCATCTTTAATGATAAACGACAAATCACCATGCTTTGAATTCAGCATCATTCTCCAGGCCATAGAATAACCTTCTTCATTCCAGTTTACATCCCCTTCATAATGCCAATGCCTTAGCGGTAAATATATCTGAATCATTGCATATATAATTAAGATATATGCAATTGCAGTTCCCTTCTCCTCCACCTTTAATAAGGGAATACTTTCCGTCTTAGCTTTAAATAAAACCTCAGCAATTGCGGAAGGTGGAAAATACAGAACTAATGCACCGATCATTAAGAAAGGAAATGTACCAACCTGAAATACAATTGCGTTGAAAAGGTTAAAGAAAACGGCCATTATTACGGCATACTTTCTTGTTTTTGACCAAAGTAAAAGTGGCACTATAAAAAGGTCAAAACACAATCCTCCATAAAAAATCAGATACTTCATTAAATCAGACCTGAATAAGGGCCCTACAATTGGCCAATAACTACATTCATCAAATTTATATGAAAGTGGTTTCATAGCAAGCCAATCCGGATTGACCTTTGCTATACCTGCGAATACAAATACTATAGAGATCTGAAATACGAGAATATAATGACACCATGTTGAACAAGTTTTTTCTTCAGCAACTGCTCCCCTCTTAATATCCAATGATAATCTTTTATGTGCAGGTATTATTATCATGAGGAATGCAAGCAAAACCATCAGGTAATAGTGATTATTATAATGCGCTTTCTGCATGAGATAACTTCCCCACCACATGAATGCAAATAGAATAGAGGCCAACCTGAAAAATAAACCTGCTGCGATTGCAAGGCCAAGAAGGGACATTGTGGCATAATAGAAATACATTCCATTGCCAGGCAAGGGTTTCAACCATTCTATGCTAATGTAATTGAATACATATTTTGGTTCAATAAAAATATCATAAACCCAGCCGGTTAATATTGCCCCTGAAGTTTCTATAAAAATTATAATTCCAAATACAATTCTGAAAGCAACAATGCCACTATTGTCTATTCGTTTGAACAGGCTCTCCATTTGAAAAATTTATTACTAAAAATCGGAAAACTAGCGACTAAAAACAAATACAAACTGGGGATATAACAAAAGCCCGCTGAATCACGGGCTTTGTTAATAAAGAAAATAAACAACAAATCAATTCTTTCTTAGCAGACTATCCAGGCCCTCATTGACCCAAGCCTGTTTCTTTTTGTTATAAGTCCAGGTAAGATTTGGAAATTCCACATAAGTGATATCGTTTTTATACCTTTCGATATTGCCTGATGTGATAAATTCTTGAAGCAAGGTTACACCTTTATCGTGAGCTTCTTCATCTGATAAAATAGGTGTCAGGAAGATTTCTTCAAAGTCTGTAATTTTGCCGCTTGCATCTTTTCTGAATCTTCCAGCTTCCGCTCTCTTATTTGCTTCATAAAGGCTCGGCACTCTTCGTATGACCATAAAATAATGGAACCCATCTTGATCAATATAATATTGATCTAGGGAAAAAAGTTTTTTACGTTGTTCATACCCTTCTTTGAATTCTTCTCCAAAGCGATTATTCATATTTGCTCCAGATTGAAGCTTGTCCATTTGAATTATCAGTGTACTAAGCAAATTTTCTTTTTGCTCAGTAGTAAGAAGATTTTCCGGATCATAAGACTTCTTACATGAAAAAAATACACTGGTTAATAAGATAAATATTATTGATTTCTTTAGCATGATCTCTCCTGCTTATAATGCTTCAGATATTTTTTAGTTATAAAAAAGCCGGAAACATATGCCTCCGGCTTGGGGAATTATTTGATTGGGTTTTAGTAAGCTTTGTTTTTTGGATCAAACTCTGTCCATCCTTGCAACCAGTTATTAGAAGCATCGAATGCGCCTACGAAAGAAGTTTGCTCAAGACCTGCAGGTACTGATTTAGAACCTGAAAGAAGAGGTGAACCAGCTTTCAATAATAGATTTGGGTTAGAAAGTTCAAAGATATTTGCAACATTTGAACTTGAATCTATTTTCTGATTAACTACACCAGCAAAGTAATCTGCTAAGTTAAATCCTGCAAGGGTTCTGTTGTTAGCGGCAAAACCGGTAGTATCGTTTCCGTTACCAGCAGTGAAAGCTGCAAGTGTTTTGTATCTGCTTAGGAAGTTACCAGAGAATTTTGATCCAGAGTTAGCTTTCTCAAAGTTCACTGCAGTTGGAAAACCAATGATAACGCTGTTATAGATTGACTCTGATGTATTTCTTCTTAGGTGAGCTCCCTGACCATAACTTCCGCTGATATCCCCGAAAGTATAGTTGTAAATTTTCCCTTTTGCAGCTACTGATTTCACTTTGAAAGCATATGGCCCTAGAACTGTAATGTTTGAAAACTGAGCAGCTGTCAGAGGCTGACCAGCTCCACCATCTTTATCATTATCAGACTCAAAACCATTTGAAAGAGAAATATCAGCAATAGAAGGATCTCTTAATACGATACCATACTGAACATTTCCAGAGAAACCGTTATCTGTATCGAAATCATCATCCCAGCTTCTGTATGCTACAAGATATTTAGCATTTACAGTTCCTCCGAACCATTCGAAGGCATCGTCACCAGAGAAGGATACCTGAACGTGATCAACTTTAGTTGAACGACCAACACTTCCGAAAGTTAAACCGTTCAGCTCGTTATCAGGAGAAAGAGCTATCCCTGCGAACTCAACTCTTACATATTGGAATTCGCCTGAATTGTCATCAGCTTCTGTTCCACCATGTTTACCATTTTCACCAGCCTGTGCACTGATACCTTCAATGTTTACGTTTGTACCTCCATTGTTAGGAGCTTTACCAAGGATAACGATTCCCCCCCAATCGCCATAGTTTTTATAACCGCTAGGAGCAGCTGATGTAAAGATAATAGGGTTGCTAGACGTTCCTGTTGCATGGATTTTTGCGCCTCTGTCAATCACAAGAGCACCTTTGGTTACTTTATCTCCCATTATGACAGTTCCTGCAGGGATAGTTAGTTCTGCTGGAGCAGCAACATAAACATTGCCTCTCAGGATATATTTTTTGCCAGCCTCAAGTGTCAAATTTTGAGTGATTGTACCTTCAAGAGTAACATCATTTGAAGGAGTTACTTTTGAATCGTCTTTATCTTTTTTACATGCAAAATTCACCGCCATTAATGCAGCAAGAAAAATAGATGATAATCTTTTCATAATTTAATTTATTGTTTGTTTTAACCTTTAAAGCTTCACAAAGCTAAGCTCCCAGTATTAAGCAAATGTTAAGCACTTGTTAGTAAATGTTAAAATCAAAAGGCCTTTGTCGTTAATCGACAAAGGCCTTTTATTATACTATGAAATTTTTTAAGTTAAAAAGAATATGATATACCAGCTGTTATATACTGACCTCTACCGTTCTTCTGAAAATACCCATCAACAGAGGTGATCTTTGAATCAAAGTTTGAATCATACATTAGTTTATACTGTTGATTAAACAAATCCTGTATACCAAATCTTACCAGAAATCTTTCAGTGATACCTTTAGTTATAGTTAAATCCATAACGTTTCTTGGCATCTCATAAATGGTTGGAGTATTGTTATTTCCAACAAGGAATATTCTCTTTCCAATTACGTTATAAAGTAATGTAACTTGCCAACGGGTATCAGGGTTGTTATAATAAAGACCTGTATTGATAACATATGGAGACTGCCCCTGCATTGGTCTTGAATTTTCTTTGATATCTGTATTTCCAAGATCTACACGGCTTCTTATAACAGAAGCATTTGACACAAGACTAAGGTTTTCTAAAAATTTATTATTGGAAATAAATGACAATGATTTTCTCAACTCCAGCTCTGCTCCCACACTGCTTGATTTAGGTGCATTACCATAAGTGAATACAGGTAAAGAAGCGCCTTGTTCATTATAGATCTCAATTGGATTTATAAAGCTTTTATAGAAAACGCCTAAAGCTATATTCTCAGAAGGTGTAGGATATAGCTCCCATCTAAGATCATAGTTATTAATGTTTGCGATTTTCAATTTAGGATTACCGACATAGTTCACGTTATATTCAAAGTCATAATAAGAGAAAGGTGCAAGCTCTCTGAAATTACCTCTGTTAACAGTTCTGCTGTATGCTGCTCTTAAAAGCATCTTTTCACTGAAAGTATAGCTTAGGTTTGCAAATGGCAGTAAATTGGTATTGGTAGAATTAACTTTGTCACCTGCGTTGAACGATGGTGTTGTCAACTCCTGATGATAGTTTTCTAAGCGTAGTCCTGTTGAAAGATTGAAATTGTTAAGAAACCCAAACGAAGTTCCAAAATAACCTGCTGATAAAAAGCTATTAGCTTGATAAGCATCAGTCAAGTTGGTTCCCTCTTCTATTACCAGCTTGTTTGGAGCTAAATTTCCCGGACCAAATATCTGGTCAACAGGCTGAGAATTAAAATTCTGATTTTCCGGTAATGAAGGATTCTCAAAATCTGCCCATTTATAAGACAACCATCTTGCTTCAAAATCTCTTTTCTTATATTCAAAATAATAACCACCTTTTACTATGAATGGCCTTGCTGTATCAGAATCTTTAAAATTATGCTCAAGATCTCCGCTGGTCATCACCAGGTTTTCATTCATATTTGAATAAAATCTTGCAGCATCAAATGTAGAAGCTGAAGATGGAATCTGTATTTGAAAAGCCTCATTTGATCCAGTAGGTCTCTGAGATCTTACTCTTCTGTAATCAGGTTCATTTCTGTTTATATTACTATAACCTACAGTCCAGTTAAGTTTAGTCTTATCATTAGTAAGGTTATGGTCACCCTGTAACTGGCCCATATAGATTCCTCTGCTTAAATACCAAATGGCAAGATTTTGCAAATCATATTTATTCATCAGATCAACTCCATTTCTTTCTGTAGTCTGACTAGTTCCTAACCTCGTATATAGATTTCTGAATAAAATTTTATTCCTTGAATTGTACTCAAATGTCCAGTTGGAAATAAGTCCAACGTTAACATTTCTTGAATACTGATCATCACTTACACTTGTTCTCTGAGGAGTATTCTGAGTGCTTTTATCAAATGCATCATATGTAGCTCTTGAAATCTTAAAATATGTATAAGCATTGGTATAATTTACTGAAGATATGTTTGAAACCTTAACACCTTTCACAAAGAATTTTCTTGAAAGGTTAATATTGAATCTCATATCAGGCAATGCTGTTGTTGATTGTGTGTTCCATGCATTTTTGAATGACCTACTTACATCAAACAGCTGATTGCTATAGTAGTTTCTTAAATTGTCTTTGGGAAAATCCGATGGAAGACCTCTTTTAGAATCTACTCCAATGAAATCTGTTCCGCTGCCTTTTTCAAGATGAAGGTTATTAAAAGTTGTTCCAATCCTGTCAGACAGAGAGAAGCCTATTTGTGTAGCATTGGTATCTACAATATTTCTTGTGTAGACTTTGATAACTGCACCGGCAAAATCACCAGGAAGATCTGCAGCTCCTGATTTATATATTAAAAGTCTGTCCAGAAGTCCGCTTGGTATCACATCGAAAGAAAAGCTTCTTCTGTCAATCTCAGTGCTTGGAGCCATCATATCATTCAGCATAACGGCATTATACCTTTCACTTAATCCTCTGACAACAACGAATCTATTGTCTACAACAGTTACCCCCGGTATTCTTCTCATTACATCAGCAGTAGTTCTGTCCTGTGATTTACTTATCTGTTCTGCAGAAACACCGGTAACTACCTCCTCACTTTCTTTAATCTCCTGCACAACAGCTTTTTCACTGTTGGTTACTTTTGTTCCGGTAACAACTACTTCCGCAATTTGCTCCGGATCCGTTTTCATCTCTATATTAAGCTTTGTAGTTTCGTCCCCTTTGATGATTACATTGTGTACAAACTTATTTTCATAACCAAGGTATTCTACCTTGATTGTATAAGTTCCAGGCATTATGCCTTTTATCATGTAATCACCATCAATACCTGTTGCAGTTCCGAGCCCTGCTCCTTCTACAAAGACAGTAGCTCCGATCAATGATTCACCTAAGGAGTCTTTTACAATTCCTGAGACACTGCCTGTTTGTGCTAATACACTGCTTTGTGCAAAAACAAGAATTGAGAAGAGAAAAAATAAAATAGAATAATACTTATTCATATCAGTTTGGATTTGTTTTTCTTTATCGGCGACAAAATTAAGTAGAACCGAACTGATAAGACCTCAATAAGCAATTAAGGAAATATTAACAAATCATATCTAATGTTAAGACAATGTTAAAAGCATGAAAATAAAGAATACATCTTACCTGATGGCTGGACCAACCTCTTAACAATTTCTTAACACAAACTTTATGATATGGAAATGATGCAATTGTTTTAAGTGAAGCAAAGATTAGTATTAAATAAAAAAGCGAAAGCCCTCTTTAAGAACTTTCGCTTTTCAATCAGATTATTTTTAGAGTTAATTCTGTAAAACTTTCTTAGTATTCTCTATTGCTCTGAAAGATTCGTTATAAAATCTGTCCATGAAAATCTTAGACAATTTGAACTGTTCTTCATCTAGAGAATAATAAACCCTTGGCCCGTCTATCGCACCTTTGATAAGGCCAGCTTCCTTAAGGTCTTTAAGATGCTGACTGATAGTTGACTGGGACAATGGAAGTTCATTTACGATACTTCCGCACAAACAAGGCCCTTTCGCAGCTAATAACTCCATAATAGCAACTCGAGCCGGATGAGCAAGAGCTTTTGCCAATACAGAAATTTTCACCTGATGCGCCTGAAATTCATTCCTTTTTGTAATAGCCATATGAAAAAATTTTATATCGCAATTTTACGTTCTTTTATTAGAAAAACAATACATTTTTGAAATAACAAATAAATATTTCTCTCTTCAATGTTTTGCGGTACATGGGCTCTAACAAATATCTCCCATACTTATTTTTTCAGTAATTCCTAAAAGTAACTTAACTACATTTGCAATCAATATATGAAAGTTATAACCCACGATCCTTACGCTGCCCTCAGAATAGCTGATTTCAGATTATTTATTTTTTCCAGATTGTTTCTGACCTTGTCTGTTCAAATGCAGACTGTAGTTGTTGGATGGCAGATTTATGACCTGACAAAAGATCCGCTTGCACTCGGACTGATAGGACTTGCAGAATTCCTTCCTTCCATCTCCGTTTCATTGATCGCTGGACACATTGCTGATATTGTACCCAGAAAAAGGATAATTCTCGCCTGTATGGCTCTATTACTTTTCTGTACAAGCGCGTTGTTCTATTTTACGACAGACTTGTCGACATTCCTTGCCAGGTATAATGCATTACCAATTTATATAGTAATCTTCATAAGCGGCTTTGCAAGAGGATTTATAGGACCAGCACTTTTTTCTTTTATGCCTCAGTTGGTTTCAAGAGAAATTTACGCCAATGCCATTACCTGGAACTCCAGTACATGGCAGGCAGCTGCTGTGGGAGGACCAGCTCTTGGTGGACTTATTTATGGATTTCACGGAATCAGCATTTCTTATTTTACGGATCTATCTCTTATGATTATTGCAATAGCTCTTATGAGCTTTGTAAAAAGCAGACCCGTACCACTTTCTGATGAAAGTGCCAGCTCTATATTTGAAAGAATTAAAGTAGGGATCAAGTTCGTATTCACGAATCAGCTTATTTTAAGTGCTATCAGTCTGGATCTTTTTGCTGTACTATTTGGAGGAGCTGTAGCACTGCTTCCGGTTTTTGCAAAAGACATTTTACATGAAGGTCCTCAGGCACTGGGATATCTGAGAGCTGCTCCGGCATTGGGTGCCGTGACGATGGCAGTGATCATGGCTTACAAGCCAATTAAACAACAGGCAGGGTTAAAAATGCTTGGTGCTGTTGCTGGCTTTGGATTGGCAATGATTGTTTTTGCTGTTTCCAAAAACTTCTGGCTATCTTTTGCAGCATTGCTTACGAGCGGAATTTTTGACAGCATCAGTGTAATTATCCGATCCACGCTTGTTCACACACTTACTCCAGAAAGTATGAAGGGAAGAGTATCAGCAGTTAACAATATATTCATAGGATCCTCTAATGAACTGGGAGCATTTGAATCAGGAGTAGCGGCAAGGTTTTTAGGTGTGGTACCTTCAGTCATTTTCGGTGGGTGTATGACTTTACTTGTTGTTGCAGTAACCCGTATAAAAGCAAAGAAGCTTAAATCCTTAAATCTGGACTAAGCTTCTTCCCTTAAAAACACATTAACTATTAAAATCAGTTATCGCTTAAAACAATATTTTGTAATTCCTCTCTTTTCAAAACCATCTCATTCAACTCAGGATGTTCTATCAGGTAATTGGCAATGTAAGAACAGGACGTTTTAATTTTCAAATTATTCTTTTTGGCAAACTTCACTACATGTTCTATCACTTTTTTAGCAATACCTTTGCCTCTCAAATTCTGAGGAACAAATAAAACACGAAGGTCAATTATACCGTCAAATCTTTCATATTTAAGTGTTGCGCTGCGGCCAGCTATATCTATGTAAAATTTTTTATACTGCTGATCATGGTTAATTTTAAGCGTCATCTCATCCTCCTTTTTCAAATTTTCAAAAAACGTATTTAAATATCTAACCCTCAAGAAAGTCAAATTGTTATATACGTTAATATCTAGGAAACAAAGGATTTTCATGAATTCGTTCAATCAGGGAACGACTTTTCACCGACACAATATCAGTGCCTATCTAAAGCTTAAATTTGGCTATTGAGGATGATTTGCCCATCAATCCTTTCTTGCCTACAAGAACAATATTAGACTCGTCCAGAAAAAGCGTATAATCCCTTACCAAAACCAATTTATCCTGATTAGGGAGTACAATATTCTTTACAATCTTGCCAGACTTCCGGTCAAACGATACCATATTGATAGTGTGTGGGGCTGCATCCATTCCTTCAGTTGAGGCATACAGAATGCGAATATGATCTTTGGGAGAATTATCAAGAACGAATGAAATTGTATTCAAACCATCGTTTGCAGGATAAACCTGATTCTTTGCCAGATAACTGCTCCATTGTTTATCTCCATCTTTGTTGAAAGAATAAAGGATGATTCCCTCTGTCTGCACGTGGCCCAGGATTTCAACATTGTGAGATTTATCAAAAGCATCCTTTTTTATATGAGGATATCCGTCTGCATATAAATCTCTTTTCTCTAGGGCGATCATGACTGATTTGTCAGGATTGACAATGAAATGAGTTAAGTCATAATCCATCCAGTTCTCGTCGCCTTTCAAGTCTTTATTTTTCTTACGCTCCTTTGCTATTGCATTTTTCATGTCATCCGTTAACTCTTCATAGATGATCATATCAACGCTTTTATCTGTGAAATTACACTTAGTGTATTTTACCCCTGTTAATTTTTCCTGGGAAAGTTCCAGGTTGGCAATATAAATACCATCATCCTGAAAGGATATATGAAAATCATCCTTCTGATGATTTGATCCTGGAAACTCAATGATATCAAAATCTTTGGTTACAAGGCTGTATCTGATAAAATTAACTTTCCCAAAGTTGTTTACATTGATCAGATAGACTAAGCCATCATTGTCTACATAAATACCGTTGTTAACGAAATCATTATCTATACCGACCTTTCCTCTTGACAAAAGATTGCATTGGCTGTCGTAAACACTCACACTGGCTGTAAGATTTTTCTCTCCATAATTAAATACATAGGAAACAAACTTTTTATTGTCAGGAGAAAAGTGAACGTTATGTTTATATTCAAAAGGAGTGACAAAATTGTGATTGGCATGTTCACATACCACATCAAGAAAAGTTTCCTTAACTTTTCCCTTATGAGGATGCATTTCCCAATCCCCTACCTCATATGATTCCAGTTCTTTAGTCCAGATTCTGGAGCCGTTAGAAATATCAAAACCATATGCTTCCATTTTGGTCTTCTTTTCTGATTCATTGTGAATTACAGAAAGTAAGACCAGGTCTTTACCATTAAAATATAGGTCTTTATAATCTTCATAAGTCTCAGCATTCAGGCTTATCTTCCATATAGAATTTAATTCATGATTATATCTTTCAAGAGAAAATTCTGATTTCCCGGACTGGTTCCCTTTGACTTTTGCCAGCGTAATAAAATCCGTTTCGGAGATACGTACAATGTCATTTCTTCCATCTGGTTCGCTGTATGGGCTTCCTAATCCGAATTCCTTATTTAATAAAAGAGTTTGTGAATGCACAATTGTAGACAGTCCTGACAATAACATCAGGATAGCAAATAAAAATCTCATAGTATCTCGGTTAAAATGTAGGGCAAATTTAACCAATTCCTTGTTTTGAAAAAATGATTTAGCTTAGTTCTCCGTGAATCTTAACAACTTGTGGAATAACGAGATGAGCTTCATCATTCAGGATGTAAAAATCTGCCAGCTTTTGCTTTTCCTCATCTTTCATCTGCCTTTCAAGGATAGCTTTGATATCTTCCTGTGTTCTGAAAGGGTCTCTTTTTATTATTCTCCTTATTCTAAGATTTTCCGGAGACAATACCAGAATGGTTTTATCAAGATCTTTATAGGAGCCGGCTTCAAAAAGTAATGCAGCTTCTTTAAGGGTATATGGAACATTTCTTTGTGACAAATGCCACTCTGCATAATCTTTTCCAACAGCTGGATGTACAATTGCATTAAGTTGTTCAAGCAGGGCAGGATTATGAAAAGCTTTTGAAGAAATAAGTGACCTGTTGAGCTTACCTGAGGAATAAGCTTCTTTTCCGAAAAGCGACGATATGCTATCAATCACTTCTACTTTATTTTCCATCAACCATTTAGCTCTATCATCGGCATAATAAACAGGAATTCCCAATACAGAAAACACCCTGCTGACAGTTGTTTTGCCACTGCCAATGCCGCCGGTAATTCCTATTTTTTGAATCTGTTTATTCTTCATCGCTTACTTTAATAAAAGCGGGAGTGAAATAATAACGGTAAACAAAAGAAGGTTTCTTAACTAGTTTTGCTTTGATAGTCTTATCCCTATTCAATTTATTATAGTCAACAACTACTTTAAAATCTTCTTCTTTAGCTTGATTTCTGGAATCTTTATTAACGAAATAAGACAAAATGATAGTTTTCTCAGATACCTTTTTCCCCTCCGGAAAATTTACTTTCTGAAGCGAAAGAACAATATTTTCCTTGTGAACCTTTTCTACTTCAAATTTGACCTTAACCTTAGGCACACTCAGAACAATATCCGGAGAATAAGAAGTCTCTGTTTTCACATCCTCATCATAAGAAGATGAAATATTGGTTTGAGGAATAAAGAGGTTTAAAGTATCAGGAAATTCTTTTACCTGAGAATAGCCGCCTCGCACAGTAAGAGTATCGGGAAAAATCTTTATAGGACCAACAATCATATAGCCCGGTGCCATAGAAATCTTTATAGTATCCACTGCTATTACAACTTTCTTTTTTCTCAGTTTTTCAAATGGTAAATACAAAGAATCTGTCAGTACATAATTAACCTTAAGATCATCTAGTTGCTGGCTCACAACCTGATAGAGCTGCTCGGAAGACATATATTTCTTCTTAGGCACTCTCTTGATTTCAATATGAATGGGAGGCGTTTTAAACCAAAAAGTTTTTCTAAAAAAATTCCATCCATAACCAGATGCATTGATTCTGATTTTGGATGGAAGTTTCTCGACTGCTACCAGCTTATCTTCCGGATAGTCGAATATTACAGGATAAGTAATATTGGAAGTGTAATCATCATTCATAGCATTTAAAAACCAGAATGTACTGGCTGCTATAATACATAAAATTACTGCACGCCAGTCAGCTTTTATACCCAATATGAACTTACCTTTACTCAATCGAATTAGGATTTGGCAGCGGGAGCCTGAGTTCTTTTAGTTGCCTCAGCAGAGATTGCTGATCTCTCAAATTTAAGTCTCACTCCTTTGTCTACTTCCAGAATGATAGTATCGTCACTTTCAACACTGGAAACTTTACCATGAAGGCCACCAATTGTAACAACATCATCACCTTTCTTTACGCTTTCTCTAAATTCCTTTTGTTCTTTTGACTTTTTCTGTTGTGGTCTGATCATAAAGAAATAAAATACCACGATGATAACGCCGAAAAAAACAAGAGACACCCACTGATCTCCTCCTTGTTGCGCTTGCAATAAAATGTTTAGGTTCATAATTAAATTTGTAATGTAATATTAAGGTTTTATTGGTTTTTAAACGGACCAGACAAATTCTTCTTTGTAAGTACTTCTGCCTCAATCTCCAGCTTTGTTTCAGCGGGCTCTGTATTGGCAAATACAGTAACTGTTTTATTGATTTTTCCTTCTTTTCCGGAGCTATTGTATTTCACTTCCAATTTTCCTTCTTGTCCTGGCTGCACTGGTTCTTTTGTCCATTCAGGAATAGTGCATCCGCAGGAAGCCTTCGCATCTCTGATGATAAGAGGTGCAGTTCCGGTATTTTTGAAAACAAAAGTATGTTCTACAATTTCTCCTTCATTGATTTTACCGAAATTATGACTGTTTTCCGCAAAAGATATTTGAGTAGTTGCAAGTTGTTCTTCCTTTTTTGCTTCAGAAGAGTCTCCATTCGCTGAAGATTCGGTTGATTCAGAAGTTCCTGTTGATTCTTCACCTTTCTTTTCGCATGCAGCAAGCATTAACGCTCCTGCCAGACTCAAAGAAAAAATTAGTTTAAAAGCGCGTTTCATATTAGGTGTGTTGGTTATTAAAATGTTTTAAAGGTTCTTTATGACATTTTTAGTAAATTCTTTGGTCGAAGCTTTTCCACCAAGATCACCGGTGCACTGCTCTTTAACAGAAAGTGTAAGATCCAGGGCTTTGTCGATTCTTTTGGCGATAGTTTGTTCACCCATGTGCTCAAGCATCATCACAGCTGACTTCAGAATGGCAGTAGGATTTGCAATACCTTTGCCGGCTATATCCGGAGCCGAACCATGTACAGCCTCAAAAATAGATGCTTCCTTGCCGATATTAGATCCTGCAACAATTCCCAGACCACCAACCAGACCAGCACAAAGATCCGAAAGGATATCTCCGAAAAGATTGGTAGTGACAATAACATCAAACTTCTCAGGTCTTACTACCAGCTGCATGCACATGTTATCGATAATAATTTCGTCTTTCTGTATATCCGGATATTGTTTGGCTATTTCTTCACCAGCCTGAAGGAAGAGAGCTCCAGCTTGCTTAAGAATATTAGCTTTATGTACAAGAGTAACTTTTTTACGGCCATTATTTTTAGCATATTCAAAAGCCTCTTTCACAATCTGATGACAACCCACTTTAGTGACACGAGCTATGGAATCTGATATCCCTAAACGTTCGTCGTAGTATTCCAATCCAGAATAAAGCCCTTCTGTATTTTCTCTTACAATGACCAGATCTACATTGGAAAATTTAGTAATCAGTCCTGGAATGTTTTTGCAAGGTCTGATATTAGCATAAAGATCAAACAGCTGACGAAGCTGAACATTTATACTTTTAAATCCTTTGCCTACAGGAGTTGTAATCGGACCTTTCAAACCGATCCTATTCTTTTTTAAAGAAGCAATCAACTCATCAGGTATTAATTTTCCGCCTTTGTCGACAGAAATTTGGCCTGCGTTTATTTCTTCCCAGTCTATCGGGGCGCCGGCTGCACTGAAAATATCCTTAACGGATTCAATGATTTCCGGGCCTATTCCATCGCCCGGAATTAGAGTAACCAGCTTCTTCATAATACAAAAATTTTGGGACCTTATTTAAAAATTACTTACGACCTTTTATCTGATCAATCAAGCTTTCCACATCTCCCAGAAGCTCTTCCGCTCTAACTTTTGTATCATTGATTACCTTTTGCCCTTCAGCTCTTGCAGCAGTATGTGGTAAATCTTTTTCTTCCATTAACTGAGCAATAAGTTCCTGAAGTTTTGTTTTATACTTATCAAGCTGAAAGCTTAATTTATCTCTGGTATTTTTTCCTTTGTCGGGAGCGTAAAGGATACCAATGATTGCGCCTGCAGTAGCACCGGCCAGAAAAGCCAGGAAGGTTTTAGAACTTTTGCTCATATCAATACAAATTTATATTTGAAAATTTTAGTCTTCTTCTAAAAATAACCTCATCCTAAATCCTTCTCCTTTAGGAGAAGGATTTTAAGCTTTAAACTTATTACTTATAACTTATTTATTATCTATCAAACCTCTTCCGCTTTTCTTAATCACCCCGGATTTTACCAATTCTTCAGAAACCTTATCCAGTACACCGTTTACAAATTGCTTGCTTTTTGGAGTACTGTATTCTTTTGATATTTCAATATACTCATTAATGGTTACTTTCACAGGAATACTCGGGAAATGTATCATTTCACCGATTGCCAGTTTAAGGATAATTTTATCTGTTGCCGCAAGCCTTTCTATATCCCAGTTTTTAATTTTATCCTCAACCAGTTTCTCTAACTCCTCTTCATCAGCAACTGTTTTATCATAAAGTTCTCTGTAAAACTCCTGATCTTCTTCCCAGTTTCCTGAAATTTCCAGAAGATCAAAATCCTCCGCTTTGTCTTCTTCTATTTCCTTAAGAGTTTTAACTACCAGACTTTTTATGATAGATTTATCTTCTGTCCAATATATATCTCCTTCTTCAAAGAAACCATCAACTATTTTACTTTTGAATATCAGGGTTTTCAACAGATAAAGAATAAAAGCCTTATCAGTTTCGAAATCAGAAGGTTTCATAAGATACTCCCGATATTCATTATCAGGACGAACAATATCTTTGTAGATGCTTGCTATTTCCCCTTCTTTCCAACTGATGTTCTTTTTGATTCTTGCAGCCTCAATATGTTTATTCAAAGCCAAAGCCTCAACTAACTTGTTTTGTTTCAGTTTGATTTCATTGAGGGCATCCTCAGGAGTAATGATAAATTTATTTTTATTCTTGTTAAAGTTAAATTCTGCCTCTTCTGCGATTTTATATGGCAACATCAGAAATTTGATGTATCTCTCAAAGATTGAATTTACGTTTTCCCCCAGCAGGACTCTGAAATATTTGCGGTCTTTGTCTACCTGCTTTTTGAATTCGTTTCTTGCATTTAGTACTGCAACTTTTATTTCAGGATCAGATTCAGTATCGATAACACTCTGGTGTAAAAAACTTCTTTCGTATACTTTTTTGGCATGCTCCTTTTGCTTATGAAGCTTTTCATAGTCGGGTCTTTCCGGGGCATTAAGATCCGGAGCAAATTTTTCATCCATGTAATCTTTTCCCAGCTCAAAATTTGACACCTCAGACTGACTTAGCGCATAGAGCGTTTGCATCACTTTTACTCGTAATAGCCTCCTGTTTAACATCGCAGAATCGTAAAGAACGTTTTTTGTATTTTAATTAAAATTTCAGATTCTTCCGGACTTCAACTTTTTAAACTTTATTTAGTTTATCTTTGGGTTGAATACCTTCTTAAATCCCGGGAGCAATATTAGTTTTTTTTTCACTCCTTTTCAATTTTAAGAAGGGGTGGATTTTAAAATTAAGCATTAATTCGTTGTGAAGGAGTTAAATTACCTCAATAAATATTTCTACAAGTACAGGACTAAATTTTTACTGGGACTTGGCTTTATAATTTTGTCAAAAATTTTCGCTACAGTACCAGCTGTAATTGTTCGTTGGGCAATCAACTATGTTACTGAAAGTTACAATAGGACGCACACGAAAGGTATTGAAAAAATCTTTTTCCAGACAGATAACTTTGCCTATAACATTGCTATGGCCGGGCTGGCCATTATTGGTATGGCAATACTCAGTGGGCTTTTCCTTTATTTTCAGAGACAGACAATCATTGGGACTTCAAGGCTCATTGAGTTCGATCTGAAAAATGAAATTTATGACCACTATCAGACTCTTCCTCTTAGTTTTTACAGAAAAAACAATACGGGAGATTTGCTGGCAAGGGTTTCAGAAGACGTCAGTAATGTCAGAATGTACCTGGGACCAGCTATTATGTATATATTAGATTTAATTGTACTTTTTGCTGTCACCGTACCTATCATGTTTTTTGCAAATGCAAAACTTACATTATATGTATTACTTCCACTACCCATACTTGCCCTTTCAATATTTCTGATTGAAAACCTTATCGTTAAAAAATCTCTGGCCATTCAAAAAGAGCTTTCTGCCCTTTCAACTTATTCTCAGGAATCTTTTTCAGGAATAAGGGTAGCCAAATCATTTGTGAGAGAAGACAAAATTTCTCAGGGATTTGCAGATGCAAGTGAAGTTTATAAAGCTAAATCCCTGGAGCTTGCCAGAGTGAATGCATTCTTCTTTCCTGTTATTCTTGCCTTGATAGGCCTAAGTACAATCATGGTTTTATATGTCGGAGGAAATGAATTGATAGAAGGAAGATTACATTACGGAAACATTCCTGAATTCTTTCTTTACATCAACCGTCTGACCTGGCCAGTTGCTTCTCTCGGCTGGACAACCAGCCTGGTTCAGAAAGCAGAAGCATCCCAGGGAAGAATCAATGAATTCCTGAAAACCAAAACGGATATTGTTTCTCAAAAGAATTTCAGCAAAAATCTACAAGGTGGAGTTGAATTTGATAATGTTTCCCTTGTTTATCCTGACACTGGTATTACTGCACTAAATGGCGTTTCCTTTAAAGTAAAAGCCGGAGAATCCCTGGCCATTATAGGAGGCACTGGCTCTGGCAAATCTACCATTGCAAACCTTATGGTAAGACTTTATGACACTTCTCAAGGCACCATCAAGGTTGATAATGTTGCAATCAAGGATTATGATATTCAATCTTTAAGAGCACAATGCGGATATGTCCCTCAGGATGTCTTTCTGTTTAGTGATTCTATTAAAAATAATATTGCATTTGGTTCACTATTTATAGGAGAAGATCAGATTGTACAAGCAGCCAAAGATGCTGATCTGTATCAAAACATAGTAGAATTCCCTGAAAAGTTTGATACAATCCTTGGTGAAAGGGGGATTACTCTTTCTGGCGGGCAAAAGCAAAGATTATCCATTGCAAGAGCTATTTCAAGATCACCCAAAATATTGATTCTTGACGATTGCCTTTCAGCTGTTGATACCAAAACAGAAAACACTATCCTGAACAATCTTAAGAAAATAATGAAAGACAGAACAACAATCATTATTTCTCATAGAGCATCTTCAGTGAAGCTTGCTGATCAGATTATTGTTCTGGAAAATGGAGAGATTGCAGAAAGAGGCAATCATGAAAGCCTGATGAAACTTAATGGTATCTATAAGACATTATATACCAAACAGCTGGAAGAAGAAAGTAAGGTTTAAAATTCCAGTCATATAAAAAGAGCTAAGCACCTAAATGCTTAGCTCTTTTTATATTAAACTATCTCCTATTTATAAGATTGTCCTCGATGCCTTACCTTATAAAAGGAACCTTTATATCTTACTTCTTCACAAATCTTAAAACTTCCCCTTTATCTGTTTTCACAAGATAAGATCCTTTAGAATAAGAAGATATATCTACAGATGAAACAGCCTTTGCAGAAGAAACAAGATTTCCCAGAGCATTATATATCTCTATGTTAGATGTTTGATTTAAATATATTATACCTTCTTCTGCAGGATTAGGATAAATCATAAAAGCTTCCTGAGTATTTGATGCATCTATGCCTGTTGGGATAGAACCAGCAACCAATTGCAATTCGGCAAAAACATCTGCAGTGATATATCCATTATTTGCAATAGATTTATCAAGGTAGCGCGAACCTATAAAATTTTCTCTTGTCTGAGCTTTGTCATTATCACAGTAAGCCAGGTTAAAGCCCATAATCTTACCCTCATTCAAAGTTAAAGGAGTATTGTTTTGACCATAAACAAAATTATCACCGAATACCTTTACTGAAACTTCCCAGGTGTATTTTGTTCCGGACTGAGTCTTTGCAGAAGTGATGTGATCATTATATAAATGAGGCTGTTGATCTGTGCCATAGTCAGCTACATCAAGATTATTGATTGCCATATGGTACGCAAAGGCATTATAATTAAACTGATGGTTCCCTTTAGATCTATTTTCATCAAGGAACAGCTCAAGACAATCATCATCCCAAAAATTAGTTAGGGCAGGAGAATTCACATCTCTTAAAATATCGTCTGTGATTTCTGCAAGGATATATAACCTGTCACTAGTCCACACGATTTTGTATCTGCCACTAAAATCATCCGCAGTCACAGGATTGCCAATATAGACATTGCTAATTGGAACCCAGGCAGCATCATTCCATACAGCGTCGTTACCATTTCCATCAATAACCGGAGCAGTGGCAGCTTTAGGAGCTTTGTAAACTTCAGTATTGGATTCTGGCTGAGCATATAGCAAATGCCCAAACATTAGGGTTAAAATTAAAAATGAAAGATGTTTTGTATAAATCTTCATATGATTTTGGGTTAATAGATGAATGTATGTTAAATCGATTTGTTAGAAATTTTATTCAAAGGCTTAGGTTCTCTCCCTAATTTATCACAATAAAAAGAAATATAAGCATTGCAGAACACAAAGCCATTAAATAAAGATAAAAAAAATTAAAATATGAATATTTAAAAATCAGGATTATATATGAACATAGTAAAGAAAATGTTCTTTGTAAATTCTTAGTTTCTTCAAAAATCAAATACCGTTTGTGTTGGTGGATAGGGAGACGCCAATATGGCGTCTCTACGGGAAGAGGGACACCGCATTTATTTAAACTTTCCGCTTTAAGCCTTTCACTTTCAGCTCAAAAAAATCACTTCACCACAGGAACCTGTATTACAAATTGTCTTTCTTTAGGGTAAATTTCTAGTGCCGGAGAAGCTTTCACTGTTAGATTTTGTTCTTTTCCGAAGGCCTTAATTTTCTCATAAATATTAGCAGGAGCTACCAGAAAATGAGCATTTACTGTAGCCTCAACTACCTTCCTCTGATCAATTCTTAATACAGAATAGCCCTTAATCGGAGCAAGAGAATCTTCAAACAATAATCCTACAAAAGCTTTAATAGTGTCTGTTCCTTTTTCAGTCTCATTATAAAAATATCCTGAGACTAAACCGTTTTTAAACCTCCCGGATTTCAGCTTCTCTGCGTCATTAAAAAGCTGGCCAAACGCCTGATCAGCAAGAATGCCATGATAAGGCCTGCCCAACATGAAAAAGGTGGGAGCTTGCTTTACTTTATAAACAGGTTCATTAAATCCACCAAGCTTCTGGTATGCATAGCTTCCAAGTACAGCTGTAAAAAATATTACACCAATCCAGACTAACAGTTTTTTATTCATTACGCTTCCAAAAGATTTTTATATTGAAGTTTGTTAAGCTGAGCGTAAAGCCCTCCTTTTGCAATCAACTCTTCATGTCTACCGGTTTCTTTAATTTCGCCTTTATCCATGACTATAATTTTATCGGAATTCCTTATTGTAGAAAGTCTGTGTGCTATTATTATTGATGTCCTTCCCAGCATAAGCTTCTCTATTGCTTTCTGAATCAACTCTTCCGTTTCCGAATCGATAGAAGATGTTGCTTCATCGAGTACTATAATTTTAGGATCGTAAACCATTGCGCGGATAAAGGAAATCAATTGTCTCTGACCAACAGACAGCGTAGCTCCTCTTTCCTGAACATTATAATCCAGGCCTCCAGGAAGCCTTTCAATGAAACCTCTTGCTCCTACCAATTCAGCAGCTTCCCATATTTTTGCATCACTTATCGATTCATTTCTCAAAGTAATATTATTTCTGATGCTGTCGCTGAAAAGAAATACATCCTGCAACACCATTGAAATCTGAGATCTCAGATAATTCAAATCATAAGTCTTTAAATCAACTCCATCGACCAGGATTGTCCCCTTATTGATGTCATAAAATCTATTTAAAATATTTATGATTGATGATTTCCCCGCACCAGTAGCGCCAACAAAGGCAACTTTTTCCCCTGCTTTTACATTAAAAGAAATATCTTTTAAAACATAGTCCTCTTCAGAATAGGCAAACCAGACTTTCTCAAAATTTACTTCTCCCTTAAACTCCTGAGCTTTATATGTACCATTGGGAATAATATCTTCATCGTTGTCCAGTAATTTGAATATCCTGTCTGAACTTACAATACCCATTTGCAGGGTATTAAAGCGATCTGCAATCATTCTGATAGGACGAAAAAACATTGAGATATACAAAATAAATGCAACGAGATCTCCAAGACTTACCGTTTCCTTCATCACTGCATTGGCTCCATACCATATCAAAAGCCCTGTTCCTATTGCTGCCATGATTTCAGCCACTGGCATATAAATCGAATAATAGAGAACAGACTTCAAATTGGAAACCTTATGGTCTTCATTGATCTTTTTAAACTTCTCAAATTCCCTTTCCTCACTGTTAAAGATCTGCACAATGCTCATACCAGTGATATGCTCCTGTACAAAAGCATTGAGACGGGCTACAGCAGTACGTACTTCGTTGAATGAGCTTTTTATCTTCTCTTTAAAAATATAGGTAGAGAGCAACAACAAGGGCAACATTGAAAGGCTGTATAAGGTAAGCTTCCAGTTGATATAAAACATTACACCAAGAATCGTTGCAAGCTGCAGTAAATCTGCCACGATGGATGCCAATCCTTCGCTGAAGACATTAGATAAGGTTTCCACATCTGAGACGTTCCTGGTAACCAACGTACCAATAGGTGTACGATCAAAAAACTTCAGACGGAATCTCACAAGGTGAGAAAATAATTTTATTCTGATGTCCTTGATTACACTTTGTCCAAGCCAGCCGGCAATATACGTGTGGGAATATTCGACAACAGAATGCAAGGCAAGAAGCCCCAAAAGCAACAGGACCATATTTCTCAGGCCTATTGCATCGCTTTTCTGCACATATGTATCGAGTGTGTACTTGATGATCAAAGGTTTAGCCGGTCCCAGTATGGCTGAGAGAACGGTAAGTAAAATCAGGAACAGAAAGGATCCTTTGTAAGGCTTCAGGTATTGAAAAAGTCTGTTCAGGATCTTCAGATCAAATAAATTCCCGCTGATCGTTTTCTTATCTTTCACAATGCTTCAATTATTTTGAGCAAAAGTAATCTAAAAACCATGAGGAGCGAAGGAAAGTTAAATTCCATTTTTCCTTTTTTACTTAAAGAACTTAATTACTAATGCTTTGATTAAAACTTTATTCTATAAAATTATTCTTTCGAAAAGATTTCTCTGGGATACTTTACTTCACAAAGAAATAGCCCTTCCGGGGGCGCTGCTCGTCCTGCAGCCTTCCGATCCTTTTTATCCAGAATTTCCTTAAATTCCTCTATAGACATTTTACCTAACCCTACTTCAATCAGAGTACCGACCAGCGCTCTGACCATTCCCCTTAAAAACCTGTTAGCTTCTACATGAAAAATCAGTAGGTCTCCCCTTTCTTCCCATTCAGCTCTGTAAATGGTACAAAGGAAATTCTCCACGGAGGTCTTTACCTTACTAAAACTTTGAAAGTCAGAATAATTATACAACAAAGCGGATGCATTGTTTAAGAGAGCCACATCCATAGGACGAGGGTAAAAGTAGGTCAATCCAAACAAAAAAGGATTTTTTACACGAGTAATTCTATATTCGTATCTTCTTGAAATAGCATCGAATCGCGCATTCGATTCAGGATTCACTACAAAATATTCCCTTACTGAAATATCTTCCGGAAGCATTCTGTTGATTTTGTACAGATAATCAGCTGTAAGGTCTTTCTCCAGATCTATTTGCACGAATTGTTGTTCTGCATGCACTCCCGTATCTGTACGACCGCTTCCAAGGGTATTTATTTTATCTCCGAATAGTACCTTTAGTACCTTGTTTAACTCTTCCTGCACTGAAACAGCGTTTTTCTGTATCTGCCAGCCACTGTAATTTGTCCCTTTATAGGCAACTTCTAGAAAATAACGTTTCACTTTACCTCCACTCAAAGAAAGTTGTAATTTAAAACAAAATGATATTATTTTTGCTTTTCGCAATTTAAAAACGATCCTAAGATGATTCAAAGAATCCAATCAGTCCTTCTCTTTTTTGTGGCAGTAGTGATGGTACTTACCTTGTTTTTTCCTATTTGGGAGAAAACAGAGCCACAAACTGGCCTAAAAATCATTGTTAATTCCTTTAAGGCATATGAGACGACCAATCCTGGCGACGCAGTGTACGCATCTTCTTATATAGCAGCTATTGCAATAGTGGCCGCAGTTACCGCTTTGATTTCCATTTTCAAATACAAAAACAGACTATTCCAGATGAAGCTTGGTCTGGTTAACTCGTTGCTGATGTCTGCACTTATAGGCGCAAATGTTTACGCTATTCATGAAGTTAAAAAAATAGGGTTTACCCTTTATGAGGAAAGCTTCGACATTGCTTTCTTTTTACCGATAGCTGGTATTATCCTGAATATGCTTGCAAACAGATTTATCAGAAAAGACGAAGAACTTGTAAGATCTGTGGACAGACTGCGATAATTCAATATTTTAAAACCATTTTCGTTTCTTTATCAGCAGAGTGTCAGAGAGCATTTAAAGTTTTCTGACATTCTTTGTTTTTTAAGCCGCAGTCATCCAGGCATATTTCAATATTGTCGTTAAAACTTTTACTGCGACTAAAACCCACTAAATCTGCAAGCCCTATGCAATGCATAAGAATTATATTTATCCTTTCCGCCCTTCTTTTTTCGTTTAAAAGTTTTAGTCAGGACGAAAAACTTATCAAAAAAGCAGATAAGTTATTTGAGGAAAAAAATTTCTTTCAGGCACTTGGAATGTATGAGCAGGCCCTGGAACAGAAGAAAACGGATCCTTACGTTAATTTCAGGATAGCACAATGTTATTACCTGACGTCTCCCAAAACCAAGGCTTTGAAATTTGCAGCAGATGCAGTGGCAAACTCAGTAGCTCCAACCGGTGAAATGTATTTTCTTCTTGCTCAATCTTATCAGCTTAATCATAATTTTGACAAGGCTATTGAATTCTACAAAAAATCAGACCCAGGTAACAAAAATAAGAGAGCAATTTCCAAACTAATTACAGAGTGCGAAAACGGAAAGGGTTATATCAAGAATCCGGTCGATTTTAAAATTTCAAATGCAGGCCCCATTGTAAATACTCAGTTTCAGGAATATTTACCCTACATCACTCCTGACCTGTCAGAACTTTATTTTACTTCCCGCAGAACAGGCTCCACAGGTGGGAAAAAAGAATATGACGGCCTATATTTCGAGGATATTTATGTAAGTCAGAACAAAGGTGGGGCCTGGGATACTCCTCAAAATATGGGCACACCCATAAACTCCGATTTACATGATGCGTGCATAGGCATAGCGCCTTCCGGGGAAACAATGTTCATTTACAAAAGCAGCAACGGAGGAGACATCTACATGTCTGAGAAGAAAGGTAATCAATGGACGAAACCCGAACCTCTTTCAATTAACACTCCTTTTTTCGAAACATCCGCATGTCTTTCGCCGGATGAGCGGACATTGTATTTTGTAAGAGCTGAAAACTTTCAAGCTAACAGAGACATCTACTATTGTTCAAGAACTTTAGGTGGTAAATGGTCAGTACCTAAAAAGCTTGAAGGCATTAATACACCATATGATGAAGATGCACCATTTATTCACCCGGATGGGAAGACCCTTTATTTCAGTTCCAAAGGCCACTCAACCATGGGAGGCTATGACATATTCAAGTCTGAGAAAACAGCTACAGGTGGATGGTCAACACCTGTAAACCTTGGTTATCCGCTCAACACAGCAGGAGAAGATGTTTATTTTGTGCTTTCTGCTAATGGCAAAATCGGCTATTATTCTTCTGATAAAGAAGGCGGGCAAGGAAGACAGGATCTATATTCTGTAAGAATGCCAGTAAGCGAAGAGCCGGAGCTTGCATTACTTAAAGGAACTGTAAAAGACGAGACGGGCAAGCCTCTAGATGCTGATATTACCATTACTGATAACTCAAGCAGAGAGGTAGTTGCTAAATTTTCCTCTAACAGTGCAAACGGAAAATATATGGTTGCCCTGCCATCCGGAAAAAATTACGGAATCACCATTGAGAAAAAAGGGAAGTTATTTTATTCTGAAAATGTCTTTCTTTCGGAAAAAGACGGATACAAAGAGTTAAAGAATGATGTTCAGCTTCAAAGTGCAAAGTCGGGTGCTACAGTGGTTCTGAAAAACATCTTTTTTGATTCGGGCAAATCTGACCTGAGACCAGAGTCAACTATTGAATTACAGAAGCTTGTTAAACTTTTACAGGAAAACCCTGCTATTAAAATTGAAATTTCCGGTCATACAGACAATACCGGAAATGCTGATGCAAATCTTGCCCTATCAAAGACCAGAGCCCAAAAAGTCTCCGAATACCTTTTCTCCTCAGGTGTGTCAAATAACAGACTGATATACAAAGGATATGGCAGCACAAAACCAATTGCCGATAATTCCACTGAGGAAGGCCGACAAAAGAACAGACGTACAGAGTTTAAGATTTTGTAGTTTTTAGTCATAATGCATCTGGGAAAATCCCGATATTTTTATATCATTTTCTTATATTTGGCGGATTTTTCGAATAAAAATCGAAATAGTGAAAATCTAATTACCGCCATTTGTTATGGAGGAAATTGATTCTCACCGGGAAAAACAGAATTAAACACACTTATGAAAAAATTAACAGAGCTTGCTTCCTGGCAGAAACTAAAAACGCATTTTGACCAAACCAGTTCTCTGCAGATGCGCGACTTGTTTGAGAAAGATCCATCTCGTTTTGACAAGTTTTCATTAAAGTTTAATGACATACTTGTTGACTATTCAAAAAACAGAATCACGGAAGAAACTCTGAAACTCCTTTTTGATCTAGCAAAAGAAAGAGATGTAAAAGGATGGACTGAAGCGATGTTCAAAGGTGAAAAGATCAACAACACCGAAGGCAGAGCTGTATTGCACGTAGCATTGAGAAACAGGTCAAACACACCTGTAATCGTTGATGGCAAAGATGTAATGCCTGAAGTGAACAAAGTCCTTGACAAAATGAAAAAATTCTGTGAGCAGGTTAGAAGTGGCGCATGGAAAGGATATACAGGCAAATCTATTACAGATGTAGTAAACATTGGTATCGGAGGTTCTGATCTTGGTCCTTACATGGTTACAGAAGCTTTAAAACCATATGCAAAAGCAGGCCTTAATGTTCATTTTGTTTCCAACGTAGACGGAACGCATATAGCAGAAACACTTAAAGCGGTAAATCCGGAGACCACACTTTTCATCATAGCATCAAAAACCTTCACTACTCAGGAAACAATTACCAATGCTGAGTCTGCAAAAAGCTGGTTCCTTGCAACGGCAAAGGATCAGAAAGCTGTAGCAAAGCATTTTGCTGCTCTTTCTACAAACGCAAAAGAAGTATCTGCATTTGGTATAGATACTGAAAACATGTTCGAGTTCTGGGACTGGGTTGGAGGAAGATATTCTCTATGGTCTGCAATAGGCTTGTCTATTGCTGTGTACATAGGATTTGAGAATTTCGAAAAACTTCTTGCAGGTGCTCATGATATGGATAACCATTTCAGAAATGAGCCTCTTGAGAAAAACGTACCTGCTATATTGGCATTGCTAGGTGTATGGTACAATAACTTTTACGGAGCTGAGTCTCATGCAATTTTACCATATGATCAGTACATGCACCGTTTTGCTGCATATTTCCAGCAAGGTGATATGGAAAGCAATGGTAAGAGAGTTACAAGAGATGGAGATGTTATTGAAGGTGCCTATCAGACAGGTCCTATTATCTGGGGAGAGCCTGGAACCAATGGCCAGCACGCTTTCTATCAGTTAATACATCAGGGAACAAAACTTATCCCTTCTGATTTTCTTGCTCCAGTTCAAACTCAGAATCAAGTAAGTGATCATCATGAAAAACTTCTGGCAAACTTCTTCGCTCAGACAGAAGCTTTGATGAAAGGTAAAACAGAAGCTGAAGCAAAAGCTGAACTTGAGAAAGAAGGTCTAAAAGGAGAAGCTCTGGAGAAACTACTTCCACATAAAGTATTTCCTGGTAACAGACCTACCAACTCTATATTCTTCAAAAAACTAACCCCTGAAACTCTTGGTGCGCTTGTAGCAATGTATGAGCACAAGATATTTGTGCAAGGGATGATCTGGGGCGTTAATCCTTATGATCAGTGGGGTGTAGAACTTGGAAAACAACTTGCAAAGAAGATCCTTGCTGAACTTCCTGGTGATGCTAAAGTAACATCCCATGACGCTTCAACCAACGGATTAATCAACTATTACAAAAGTAACAAGGCTTAGTAAATTAGTTTATATAATATGCAGAGGCAACCTAATCAGGTTGCCTCTTTTTTTTTCTACTTTTTATATCCGTCTGTACACCTTAGCAAACAGGCATTTTCTTTTTTATAAAATCACAATTCCGTCAAACTATCAATAAAATCAACCCATCCAGCGCTATCACAAACATATCATTTCCTGCTCCTGTTTTTCAAATAAGAGGAACATTTACTCCCAACAACTTATGAAGAAGATTCTATTAATTCTTATAACATATATACTTGTAATACCTGTTACGCACGCTGAAGCTGTTGAAGATGTGAACACCTATAGAATAACAATGCTTGCTTCTATTGGCACTATCGTATTGTCAATATTTGTTTACTATCTCATCTGGAAATCAGGAAATACAGCAGGAGCAAAGAATAAAATTAAAAGAACTACGGTACAGGCCGCAAAAATAAATCCTAAAGCCGTATCGCCAGTACAAAAGCAAAAAATGGCAAGCTGAGGTTTGTCTTTTACCAGGAATTGCTTGCGGGGTTTTGCATCGATTCCTGTTTTTTTCTTTTGCCCAACTTTTCTTATAATCCATCCTTCCCTACTAAAACACTTAACTTAATTCCGAAATAAAAAATCCTTCCCTTTTAGAGAAAGAGAAGGATTCCAACTTAAATATCTATCTGTATTATGATTTAATCAATATAAGACTCCAAAAGTTTGGTTTCCGAAATACTTTCCACCATTACCTCATCAATAGTCGCCGGAATCAGAACCGAATCTCCCTTCTGAATACTAACCGATTCTTTTCCATACTTAATAACTGCCTTCCCTTCAAAGCAAACATATATCACAAAGCAATCCAGACCTTTATAGGAACGGGAGATTGTCCCGTCTACATGCAGCAGGTTTGTGGTAAAGCAGACATTCTGAACAAGCTGAACCGGGGCATTGATCTTGTCTGTATATTGGGTTTTATAATCGGAATAATGGTTAAAATCGATTACATCCAGAGCCAGTTCAGTGTGTAATTCCCTTTTCTGCCCCTTGTCATCGACCCTGTCAAAATCGTAAATGCGGTAAGTTATGTCAGAAGTTTGCTGAATTTCAGCCAGAAGAATCCCCTTACCTATAAAATGTACTCTGCCAGCAGGGAGAAAAAATACATCTCCGGATTTTACCTCTTCAAAATTCAGTACTTCTTCAAGCTTATTATTATCCAGGTATTCAAGATACTTCTCTTTCGTTACGCCCTTTTGAAAACCAGTGTTGAGCCTCGCCCCTTCCTCTGCCTGAAAAACATACCACATTTCAGTTTTTCCGAAACAGCTATGTTTAGCCTTTGCAACCTTATCATCAGGATGTACCTGAATACTCAGATCTTCATTTGCATCAATAAATTTTACAAGCAAAGGAAATTCGTTTCCGAATTCTTTATAGATCCTTTCTCCCACCAGTTTCCCCTTATACTCTTCGATCAGCACATCCAGGCCACAGCCTTTTAATAACCCTTCACTTACCTTAGAAACATTTCCCTTTACACCAGAAATCTCCCATGTTTCTCCACAGTTTGGTAAGGGACCAAAATCTTTTCCGAGGATAGTCTTAATCTTTTGCCCTCCCCAAATTTTTTCTTTAAAAATCGGGTTAAATTTTAAAGGATATAATTCCATACTAAAATATCAAACGTCAAAATTGATAGATATAATTTAAACTACAAAAAAAGTATTGACGATAATGTTTACATTAATTACTGTCAGTTTGACAGTTTTGCCCTCCAATGGAATGGTTTTTGAAAATTATCGAATAGAAAATTAATTAAATATAAAAATACAATGGCAGAAGAAAAAGGTACTTTATCCATTCACACCGAAAATATTTTCCCGATAATCAAGAAATTTCTTTATTCGGACCACGAAATTTTTCTTAGGGAACTGGTTTCCAACGCTGTAGATGCCAGCCAAAAATTAAAAAAACTTGCATCGTTCGGAGAATGCAAAGAAGAAGTCGGCGACCTTAAGGTTACCGTATCACTAGACGAAAATGCAAAGACCATTACCATTAGCGACAATGGTATCGGTATGACAGCAGATGAAATCAAAAAATACATCAATCAGATTGCATTTTCCGGTGCCACCGAATTTCTTGAAAAATATAAAGACAAAGGGGAAGACAAGCAAATCATAGGACACTTCGGACTAGGCTTCTACAGTGCCTTTATGGTTGCTTCAAAAGTAGAAATCGTTACTAAATCATTCAGAGAAGGTACTGAAGCAGCAAGATGGATATGTGACGGTAGCACTGAGTTTGAAATTTCCGCTGCAGATAAAGCTACACGAGGTACTGACATTATCCTTCATGTAGCTGAAGACAGCAAAGAGTTTCTAGATAAATACAGACTTCAGAACATCCTTGATAAGTATTGTAAATTCCTTCCGGTTCAAATTGAATTTGACGCAAAGGTTGTAAACAATCCAAATCCAATCTGGACAAAACAACCTTCTGACCTGAAAGACGAAGACTACATTAATTTCTATAAAGAACTTTATCCATTCACTGAAGATCCATTATTCTGGATCCACCTGAATGTCGATTATCCTTTCAATCTGACAGGTATCTTATATTTCCCTAAACTGAAAGGGGAATTCGAAGTACAGAAAAACAAAATTCAGCTTTACAGCCGTCAGGTATTCATTACCGATGAAGTAAAAGATGTTGTCCCTGAATTCCTGATGTTGCTTCATGGTGTGATTGACTCTCCGGACATTCCGCTTAACGTATCAAGAAGTTATCTTCAGGCAGACGGAAATGTTAAGAAAATCAACACTTACATTACTAAAAAAGTAGCAGATAAATTATCTGAATTATTTAACAATGACAGAAAAGGCTTTGAAGAGAAATGGAATGACATTGGCGTATTCATTAAATATGGAATGATCAGTGAAGATAAATTCTATGAAAAAGCTAAAGACTTCTGTCTGTTAAAAAACCTTAAGAATGAGTTCTTCACTGTAAACGAATACAAAGAACGCATCAAAGACAATCAGACTGACAAGAATCAGGATATCGTTGCCCTTTATAGCTCTGATCCGGGTAAGCAAGACGCTTACATTCAGTCTGCTGAAAGAAAAGGCTATGATGTTCTATTATTAGACACTCTTATTGACAGCCACTTCATAGGTCTTGCAGAGAGAAAAAATGAAAAGTTCCATCTGAAGAGAGTTGATGCTGATACAGTTGAAAAGCTTATAGATAAAGATGAAAAGCTTGAAAGCGTATTGAGCGAAGATCAGCAGAAATCAGTAAAAGAGATTTTTGAAAAAGTGATCAGCAAGCCAAATATGACTGTAACTGTTGAATCACTTCCTGTGGATGAGCTTCCTGTATCTCTAACCATGCCTGAATTTATGAGAAGAATGAAAGACATGGCTATGGGTGGAAGGTCCGGCTTTGGTGAATTCCCTGATCAATTCAATGTAATCGTTAATGCTAATCACAAAACGATCCAGAAAATTCTTCAGGCTGATGGAGATGAGGCTAAATCAAGAATTGCAAAACAAGCATTTGACCTGGCATTACTTTCACAAGGAATGCTGAAAGGCAATGATCTTACAAGCTTCATTAAAAGAAGTGTTGAATTAACGTTAGTATAAAGCTGAAAGCTAAAAGTTGAAGTTGTTTTATTTTCATGATCGGGAAAGGCTGCTGTATTTTTTATGGCAGCTTTTTCTATTTTTACTAATGTGTACCTCATCCCTAACCCTTCTCCTGAAGGAGAAAGGAACAGTCTACAATAATAAAACATGTAATCAATGTAGATAAAAATTTAACAAGTAAATTAAATCTTAACATACTCACCAAAGTCCCTCTCCTTTAAGAGAGGGATTTAGGGTGAGGTCTTTTCACGACATTTTATAAAAAAGATTTTCACTAACTATGTCAAGTAAAATAACTTTTACTCTTTATTTTATTCTCACATTATTTTTTACAGCACTCATCCCTTTGATTGCTGGATCAAATGGAATTGAACTGACTCATGATTCCGGATATTACGTGCAGGCTGCAAGGGCTTTTACCAACTCAGACCTCTTCCTTGATATTCATGGAAACAGATTAACCCTATACCCTCCGGGATATGCATTATGGTTATCTTTTTACCAATACACCGGACTAGACATACCTACCTTTGCCATGTGGAGCAATGCGATATTCTTTTTATGCATGCTCGTCAGTTCAATATTCATTCTACAAAAAGCAATTAGCAACCCCATTATCCGGCTTATAGCTTTTATATCTATTGGCCTTTCAACAGTATTAGTCCAGAATGGAGTTTTCCTCTGGTCTGATCTCTTATTCATAGTTTTTTCAGTTGCATATCTTTCAACACTTATAGCATTTCTGGAAAACAAAAATGGGATATCCCTTTTCTTACTTGTGCTTTATTCTGTAGCTGGATTTTATATCCGATACATTGGAATCACCTTTATTTTCAGTACTGTTCTTGCACTCACATTTTCAGGAAATTTCAGCTTCGGTGAAAAAATTAAAAACATAATATCTTATGTAATATACACAGGCTTCTTTCTGGGACTTTGGTTTATCAGAAATTATATAGTAAGTGGAAATCTCTCTATCGAATACGATAAAGGAACAAAATCTATCTTCAAAAACATAACAGATGCATTGCAGATTGTATCAACATACTTTATCCCAAATACATTACCCTCATCAGTCAAATTAGTATTCATAAGCATTTTAATTATAGCTTGTGTTGTTTTTAGTTTGAAACTAAGAAAAAAAATACCTCCAGCTTTCAACGCACTTGTCTCTTTTATCTTTGCCTACCTTGGATTTTTCATCCTTATCAATACCATTAAAGATATATGTGATTTCGATGACAGATATCTTTCTCCTGTATTTATTCCTGTTGTGATTTCTACTTTTATTATAATAGATAGGGCAATTGAAAATTTCAAATACAAAAAATACCTGATATCTGTTCTTTGTCTATGGCTTATTTATCCTGCATACAGGACATACAAAAATGGTCTGCAATGGCACAAGGGCGTTGGCTACAATACTGATAGCTGGAAAAATAATGAGGTTATTACTAAAGTAAATAAATTACCCAAAAGTTTGATCATCTCTAATAATCCCATACCTATCATCCTTATCAATAACACAACAGCATATTCTATGGATTATAAAGATGCTCAAGGAAAAGAATTTTATTTTGTGGAATGGACCAATGGCGAGCGTCTCTTATATCTCAACACCAATGAGAAACAATTTAAAGAACAACATACTTTAAAGGAAATCAAGAAGTTGAAGGATGCTACGATTTATTATCATACTGATAATGCTTATCCTTCTTTAATGAAACATGATCAATAGAGGAATGTAATTAAACAATTTTCACTTTTCGCTTAGTTTAATGAATTATAGTCCTGAATGTCAGGTTTACTCTTGGCATTTTTATTTTTTTACTCAACGGCAATCTATGAAGCCAATGCGTTTGAGTTGTATCTTTCATTACTAAAAGACTTCCGTGTTCCAGAATCATTTCTACTTTTTCTTTTGTTGTTTTGTGTTTGAAAGCAAACTTCCGCTCTGCTCCTAAGCTCAACGAACCGATTGCTCCATCTTTCTTTAGATCGGTTTCCCCATCGCTGTGCCATGCCATTCCCTCTTCCCCACTATGATACAGATTGAGTAAACAGGAATTAAACGTTTCGCCCGTTTCTATTTCAACGATCTTTTTGATTTCCAAAAGTTCTTTTGTCCAGGGCAATGCATGTTTGGTTGTATTGGAATAAGTGTATTCAAAAGGCTTGTCGCCATACCAAGCCACTTTTCGCTTGGTTATAATTTTCTTTCCAAAGAGAACTGCTTCATCATTTCGCCATTCAATGTCACTAAGCAATCTTTTCAAATAATAATCTGCTTTTTCCTGGTTGAATAACTTGCCGTAATAATTTACAGTGCCGTCTTTGGGCAACCAATTTCTTGATTTATCAATTATGTCCTCAAATAGTTTCATGCTTCCACTTTTTATATGGCTCTTTCATACAATGACTGCAAGGGCGAAAACCATTGTTTATCGCTTCTGTTTCCTCAAAAAAGAATACCCTATTGTCTCTTTTCATCTTTTTACCCGAAGCACATGACAAAGTTCCGTAAATCTTCAGTTTGATGTTTCCACCAAAACGTATTTCCTGATGTTTGATTTTACTAAGTAAATCCTTATCAGATATTTCTTTGTGCTGTATCATTTTTCAACTTATAGCATCGTGAAAAATAATACCCAATGTATAACGCTCTCCACTGAGAACTTCACTTACACCATGTTTCATATTGACACGAAAATAACCTTTCGTTCCTTTCTCAGGCTTGAAGTGAGTGGTAAAAATCAGCATATCACCTTTCTTCGGTTTTAAGACAATGGCTTTGGATTGCGCTCTTGGAATTTGTTGTATCAATACAAATTCTCCACCTGTATAATCTTGGTCGGGCTCGCTCAAAAACAAAACGGTTTGTATTGGAAAATAAATATCTCCATATAAATCCTGATGAAGTGTATTGTATCCGCCTTTGCCATATTTCAATATCAAAACAGTTGCCTTTTGTTGATTGCTGACTTTGCATTGATCTAATAATTCCTGGTGTGTAGGCGGAAATTGTTTGTCTATATTTAACACCTTAAACCACATGTTGGCTATCGGTGCAAGGTGCGTATATACCTCTGTTCGAATTTGCTGAATGATGTCAGGAAGCGGATAGTTGAAATACTTATATTCTCCCAAGCCAAAATGATAGCGTTCCATTACTATGGTTTTTCTATAAATGTTAGGACTTCTGTAATCTGATTTTAAACTCTCACATTCATCATTCAATAAGAATTTAGGAATAACGGCGAAACCCTTTTGATTCATTTCATCTGCAACAAAGGTCCAATCTATTTTTTGTAACTTTTGTTCCATTACTTTAAGACTGAAACTCCTGCATCTACTGTTAACTCCGTTCCATGTATATATGAAGCTTCCTGAGAAGCAAGAAATAAAACTGCATTAGCAATTTCGACAGACTCACCAAATCTCTTGAAAGGTATCGTAGGAATAATACTTTGAATGGCTCCTTCAACTTGTTCATGGTTTAAACCTGTATTATTAAACCCATTCGTTTTGATATAACCAGGACTAATACCATTTACACGAATGTCTTTTGCTGTAAGCTCTGCTGCAAAAGTTTTGATGAATGATTGAACTGCAGATTTTGCCGCCGAATAAACTGAGAAATTCTGCATACCCATTCCTGTAACTACTGACGTATTGAGTATTATTGCACTTCCTCCTTTCATCATAGGAAGAATTTGTTGAACGGTAAAAAAAGTCCCTTTCACCAACATATTGAACAATTCGTCAAAATGAGCTTCGTCAGCATTTTCTATGGAAGCAAATTTTCCATACCCTGCATTAACAAAAAGAAGATCAATGCTTTCCGTATATCGCTTTACATGCTCTTGCAAAGACAATATATCTCTCATATTACCTGCATTGGATACAATACCAAACGCATTGTCTCCTAATTGTTCTATGGCTCTATTCACAGTTGCTGATGTTCGTCCTGTGATGATTACATTGCCACCTTCATTGATGAATTGTTGAGCTGTGGAAAAGCCCATTCCATTGGTTCCGCCTGTGATAAGTGCGAATTTGTTTTTAAATCTTTGCATTGTGTTTCACTTTAAATTTCCCATGCAAAGATTGCAAAGCCCGCTCTATCAGGAAACCCGGAACTTGCTACATTTATTTTTTATAAAGTATTTCAATTTTTATTATTAAAAATGAAATAATAAAAGCTTCAACTTTTATACATATACAATAGTATCATAAAAAAACAAAACTCCAGTCGATTGATATCAACTGGAGTTTAAGAAGAAGATGATGATAGATGTATGTGTTTTTAATTAGTGTGCTACAATAATCTTTTTTGTTACAATCTTTGAATCCTGTCTGATCATCAATATATAAGGCCCATCAGCTAATTCACTCACATTTAAACTGACATTGCTACCTTGAATATTAACAGGCAACGATACTTCCGTTCCTAAGGCATTTGTCATTTTAACAGATGCATTTATCAGATTCAATTCTGTCTCAACTACAAATTCATCTCTGGCAGGTACGGGATATACATTTGCAAACATATTGTTACCTGATGATATTCCTGTAGTTATACCGGCATTCACTGGTAGAGGCGCTGAAGTAGTAATACCTCCATTACTGTCAGTTACCCTGACCGAAATTACATGAGCACCTATACTGGCATTGGTCCAATTGAAGTTATATGGTTGTGAAGTATTTGTACCAAGCAAAGAATTTCCATCTAAGTATTCAACCAATGTAACACTTCCATCCGGATCCGAAACATTTATTGCAATAGTGATTGTTCCTTCAATTGTTTCATTCGCTGCCGGAGATGTAATTGAAATCACAGAAGGTTGATTAGCAACAACATTTATATTCGTTGGCTGTGATGTAGCCTTGCAACCTGATGCGTCTGTTACTTCAACAGCATACCCCCCAGCAGTAGAAGCTATATAGGATGCAGTAGTCCCTACCTGCACAGAACCATTATACCATTTATATGTTAAACCTGAGCCAGTATTTGCATTCAAAGTAACTGAAGCTCCTGAAGGGATGGTGGTTGAACCGGCCGAGGTGATCACTGCTGCTGGCAGAGAATTTACAGTGACTGAAATTTTTGACCTTGGACTCTCACAGCCATTTGTTGTTTGAGACACATAGTAGTTTGTTGTACCTACTGATGTTGTTGAAGGCGTCGGAGCTGTTGGCAATGCGGTAGATGTCGTATTGTCTGCATACCACTTCAATGAAGTTCCTGTTGCAGTTAATTGTGTTGCAGCGACATTCTGACAATAAGCCACGGATGCGTTAACCGTTGGTTCAGAGGGCGCTGCATTAACTGTTACAGTTGTTGCGGCAGATGTAGCTTTGCAATTATTTGCATTTGTAACTTCAACGGTATACGAACCAGGTGTTGTTGCAGAATATGTTGCACCAGTTCCAACCTGTGTCGTTCCATTTTTCCATACGTATGAAGAACCTGTACTTGATGTCAATGTTACTAAACCGCCGGAGCAAAATGTAGTTGCTGAACCTGCGGTGACAGATGCTGTCGGCAAGGCATTTACCGTCACTTTAATCTGAGCACGTGAACTTTCACATCCTCCAACATTCTGCGTTACATAATAAATAACCTCTCCTGCTGCGGCTGTAACAGGTGTTGCAGTTGCTGTACCTGTGCCTCCCGTCGAAGACGTGTACCATAACAAGTTTGTACCTGTTGCAGTTAAAGCTGATGCAGTTGCATTCTGACAATATGTAACAGGCGATACAACTGTTGGAGGCTCTGGTGTCGTACATGGTAATAATCCCTGTAAGATAGCAGTACCAAATAAGGAAGGATTTTCCCAGGCATCATCTTCACTTGCATTCCAGGATAACTTACCATCACGTGTTCCGTTATCGTCATCGTCGTTGATCATAAAATCCATACCTACCAACTGACCTATTGCAGGTGAACCTTGTAATGTAGTCCACGGAATACGCGCTTCCACAATATAACCACCTGTTTTGTCTACAACTTTATAAGTAATATTAGTTGTTGAACGTCCTGAAGGCAATATACCAACCGTTGTGCCATCGTTCCACCCAAAAGAATATTGTACATCGTTTGCCGCATAGGTGGTAGCCTTGTCATTATTAATGTCTACGTAGACTTCAACAGCATCATCATCATATACATTGGTACTTTCATTCACTTTTTTGTCATCTGTTACATCTGCCAGCACATACAAATAGGTATCGTCCCATAAGGCTTTAAAATTACCCGACAGATCTGCAATATTCGTAACAGTTCCTGAAAGCAACTTTGCTGCGGCTGCCGGCTGCACACTTGCATTCGTCCACGTGGACTCAATTGCTCCATCAATGGCAATCGGTGTTGGCACTTTATAAATCTTATATTTCTGTGACACGCGAATAGTAACTTCAGCTCGTGGTCCTTCACATCCGTTCAGTGTTTGTCCTACATAATACTTTGTAGTACCAGCTGTAGCAGTACTTGGTGTAGGAGCAGATGATAAAGCTGTACCACCTGATGATACAGTATACCATTTAAGATTAGTACCTGTTGCTGTTAATTGTTTAGCTGTTTCCCCAACTTCGTAATCAAACGAAGCTGTCGTTGTCGGCGCAGGAGTTGCGCAAGACACGCATTCACTCACTGTGATATTTGAACTTCCTGAACTATGATACCCTTCTGATTCCATGATTTGGTAATCCCAGGTTGAACCCATGTTCATCCCGGCAGCCTTCCATGCAGCAACGTGGTTGGCAAAGGTGATGGTTCCGCTAGATCTTGTTTGTGTACGAACACTCCAATATTGTTGAAATGTCGCTGTACCAATAATAGACGGTTGATTGGTACGAGTTGCCGTATAAATAGTATATGTACCTCCATCACTCGTATAAGTACCTTTTTTTTGTATATCACTTGTATTTCCCGGAGGTGTCCATTGTCCATGATTTTCACACACATAATATTCAATTAAAGCATTTTTTGTCCATCCATATAAAGCCAGAAACCCGTTGCTTCCACCATTAAATGAGCCAGAAAAGCATACTACTCTATCCGGTTTCCCCACAGCCCAGCCTTTTCCAGCAGTGAAGTTTCCAACATTGTTCCATGTTGTACTATAGTTTCCTGCTGCCCCCAGGGTCATGGATGCTGATCCTTGGCTATTATCATTCCAGAAGGAATAAAAAAAACCATTATGGGTACTTTGCGTATTTGTGGTTACAGTCTGTGCATACATATGAGATGTTATAAATAACATCACAAATGAAAAGACGACACGGGACAACATTGGAGGTAGTTTTATTTTCATGCCTTTACGGATTTAGAATTAGGATAAATTAAAGGAAATTTTGGGTTCTACACATCCAGATCAAAAAGGTAAACATCGAAACAGCTTTTGGAAACTATCTATTAACCACTGCTTATCAACAACTTACAAAAGCGCTGTAAAAAAAATACTGAATTTTACGCCGTAGAAGGCATTATTATATGATTATTCGACCAGATTCAAATTCCTCCTTCTGACCGGTCAATCAACTTTTGCATAAGCATTATTATGCATTGATAATTTTGTTAATTTTTACTTTAATTGAGTTCAAGTCTATATTAGAGTCCATTAGCTCGGGTAAGCTTTCTAAATAAATTTTATCTTCGGCAATTTTAAATATAGATGGAGAATTCACTTTTATTCCCTGGTAGTGACCAATTAATTCAATTGCCACTGAACGTTTAATATCGCCAACAAGTTTCGAGCCTTCATAATAAACTCTTAAAGTGTCTTTAGGAAGAATGGGCAAAAATTTCTCTTCAATTTCTGTCTAAATGTCCTTTTTAGTAGGATAATAGAAAACAAGTCTATTGCTATTTTGCATTTTCCATAATCTTAATTCTTGTATATATTTAAAATTATGAATTCCATTTTTAGCAAATATTACAATGATTAAAATCCCAAAAATAATTCTTATGATTCCCTCATTCTTATAGCCCCATAAAATTAACAGCCTCCGATTAAAAACGTAATAAGAGTTGTCAACATGATATTTTTATAATCTCTCATTATTTATGGATAAAGATTTCCATATTTCGATGACAAGAAAATTTCATTACTAACTCTTTCTAGAACTGCTAATATTCAATTACACTTACTGTCGCTTCCACCTTTCACTTGATTGCCAATTAACTATGTCAATTGATTGATCAGTTTCCAAATAATGATTTTCGTCTTGTAAAGCATCTTCACTAAGATGATATAGATTATCTTCTAAATCTTTCGCAAAATCTGACACTAATTGAGAGGTAGAATTGGCTACTAAAATTCCAGTTTCATATTCATCATCAATGAAAATGATTTGTCCATACTTTCCTTCATTGGTTGGCCTAAGGTCAAGGTATAAACTTGTATGTGAACCATCAAAAGCAAATTTCACCCAATCTGAATTGTATATATTAGATTTATCTATTTCCTTATCTGCCTTCTTTAAAGAAATATTTTCAGAAGAAAATTTCTCTTTACTATGATATTCTTCAAGTATTCTTTCAATCGGATAAAAATCCATCCCAAAGAAAAGACTACCGACATTTCCATCATCACACAAGCCATTATGCCATAAGTATAGCTCTTTAAAATCTTTCGGAAGAGTCTTGTTTATTGCTTTTTCCAGTTTATTAATTTCATTTTCACTTGCAGGTTCTAACAATGAAAACTCAGTAATTTTCTCAGCATTTTCATTTAACCAATTTTCAATTTTATCAAAACTGCTTTTCATACTTGTTTTTTTTTGTTAGATCTTATCTCTGCCGCAAATACAGCCAACTAGTTTTAATGAGTTGCCCATACTCTTAAGGCACTATACATTTTATAACTTCAGATTCCCCTGATGAGCTTGTCACAAGAACCAGATAAATTCCTTTTTCTATGTTAATGATAGTATTTTCTGCTACTGTTTTGGAAACAATGGTTCTTCCTAAAAGATCAACAACATCAACTTGTTGTTGCTGGGTAGTATTATAGATCTGTATACTGTTTTCATCTGTACGTATAATGACTTTCGAATTCCATTTCTTACCGGTAGAAGCAATAACTGTAGGAGTATACTCTAATTTTCTATCCATCCAAACTAATCTTTTTTTGATATACTCCTTTACATTATTTACTTCAGCAGCATAACTCCCATAGGTTCTCGGATTCATGTGAACCGGAGAATTGAGTATATTCCAACGAATAAAATTTAACTGTTGAGATTGCTCTAATTCAACTGCATAATCATTAACAACATTTAACAAAGTTGATTCATTCAATATTCCATGATCCCGATATGTAGCATATACAGATTTTAAATCAGCATATAGACTTGAATCGGAAAGTAACCTATTCACTATTGAGCGTGCTCCTCCCGCAGCACTTCCTTTAGAGACATAAACCCATTCCGGATTATTATTGATAGGATAAGTACGGTAATCGTTTTCGTATGCTATATCAAAGTCCCATACCGGACCAAATCTAAAGAGATCATCATTCCTTTTCTTATATAGGTAAGTACTCCAATATGTGTCCGTATTGCCACTAAACTCACCCACTAAAAATTGACGTATAAAACTTCCTTTATCTATGTATTTTGAGTATCCATTTATTTCGTCTTTGTAGCCGGGTGAAAACAATGCAGTTTCCATTGAATTGAAATAAGCAGTTATATAACTTTTCTGTCCTGGTACAATCTCATCGTCTTTCGGATATTGGATAGTTACCGGAGTATAAGTTCTAGTAGATACAAACCAAGAAGTTCCCTCATTGGCATATGCATCAATTTCTAGTAAGTATCCTCCTGACAAATTGGGCAGAGATACATCTTCCGGTGCCATTTTCTCTATATCAATTCTTTGTTTTGCAACTTCAATCTGATCGCATAATTGATAGGTACCTTTGTACTCCCCGTTCAAAATAACATCCACTGCCTTTCCTGCAGGCGTATAAGACATATCCAAACGTTGGCTTAAATCAAAAGCCAACAGGTTTCTCATCAGAGTTTTGTCTCCATAGTTATTTATAAGTGTCCAGTTTTTCTCTTTAGCAGGTAATTTCAATAAGGAAGCTTTATTATAGAGCTTCATCTTATATGGTTTCTTTGGAAAATTCCAACTGGCGTTTCCTCTTCCTTTTATCTCAAGACTATCAGTAAATACCTGAGCGCCATTATCAGAAATTATAGTTACTATTCCCTTTAGATAATTATCTTTTGAAACTATATCAGCAGCATCTTTAGTATGAATTGTAATGGTAGGTAAATTTGTTAGCTGGTAGAGATTGCTATTATCACCTTCCCCTTTTTGCCCATAAAATTCAAGTTCAGCTATGTTGCAATAAGTACCGGAAGGACCTACATACCTTACATATCGAAATCCTTTGGAACAATTTATAATTTGCTTGGTAAGTATATTTTCTTTAGGGACTTCCTTGATAATGAATAGTGGTACGGCATCACCGAAGTCAGGATTATTTGCACCTTCAAATACTCCAAGTTGTAATTTTGAGGCTCCACCTTTTGCGGGACAATATGAAATCTTTTCAATTACATATTTTTCGCCTAAATTTAAACCTACCCAGCTCCCACTACTTTGTGTAATATTAGCAAATGTGGTTTCTAAATTTCCATCAAATGCATTGTGTAAATTATTACCAGTACCAATAACATTGTCACCAGAGAGTTTTTCCGGAACATCTTGTGCACTTAGTGTCAAATAATTAATGACCATAATTACTAACACAAGGGCTTTATTTGCATTTTTCATTAACTGCGGATTTTTATCAATAGTATAAATTTAAAAAATTTTATAATATTTCATAGAGAAAAAAAAGGATATGTATTAGAATAGACAATTCAGATATCCACAAAAAAAGGCTGCCTTTATAACAAAGACAGCCTTCCTATTTCCAAATCCAGTAAATCAAATCAGAACTTTTTATTAATAAAAACAGAAATCTCCCGGCGTTGTGCCGACTTTAAAACTATTCAATAAAGTTCCGTTTGAAAGATGGCGGTATACTATTCCCTGCTGAACATAATCTATAGCATTCGAGACATAGATAACCCCTGATGCAGGATCAATGCCTAACCCATAAAACAACATATTACCCTGCGGGATCAATACTGCGTTAGGTAATGAGACATCTGAAATAGACAATTGACATACTCCTTTATTCAGATAATATAATGTATCTTTTGTGCCATTGATCTCTAATGAACCGGGGTTGTCTGAGGCATTAAATGAATATGATTGTTCAATTGCATTAGTAATCGGGTTTATCTTATGCAACTTTGCAGCAACTGAGCCATTCTTGCCTGCAAGCACCCACACCTTATTATTCTTATCTGTTTTAATAGAATAAGCATTCAAACCTATCTTAATGCTATCTTCTATAATATCACTTGCAGGATTAACAATATATAGGTATTGCTTTCGTACATTCGTTACAAAAACCTTGTTAGCCGCAAGCACCAGCTCTTCTGTCCAACCTTTACAGGGAATTTCTTTAATCACATTGTTGGTTGAAAGATCCACAACGTAAATAGCATTTCTTTTGTAATCCGTCACATAAGCTTTATTCTCTCCAACTGCCAATATATACCTTGGAGAACTTAAGCCGCTTATCACCCCCACGGACTTAAGACTATCAGGAGTGACAACTTCTATTTTAAATGAATTATTCACCACAATGTAAGCCTTTCCATTTATAATAGACATAGACTGACAGACATCTCCCAGTTGACGATTATTAACTGCTTTAAATGCATCTTCAGTCACCTGTTGATCTGAAAAGTTATAATAACTTACAGAGGCATTTCCCCAAGTAAAGTTTCCTTCATTGGTAATATATACACCGGCAGCAGGTTTCGCTGCCACCGGTATTTCAGGTTTCACATCTTTGGCTTTGTCACTTACACAGGCACTTAAAAGGAAAATGCCAGCACAAACAAATCCTGTGATATTTTTCATCTTTAAATTAGTTAACAACAAATTTTCTTGTAATTACTTCACCTTCCTCAATTACTTTTACTACGTAGATGCCAGCAGTAAAGCCTTCAGTAGAAATAGTGAACTTTTGAGAGTCTGACTTCTGTGACTTCACAAGTTGACCAGCAAAATCATACACCTGAACATCATACTCCTGATCTACAGAAACATTTAGTGTGACATTTATGAACTGATTTTTTTGAGAAGGGTTAGGATAAACATTGATACGATTTTCTTCTGCATTAGAAATACCAGCAGGAACTCCTGTGTTAATCACACCAACAGCATCCAGATCAAAACCACTGGAAGCAAATGGAGTTGGCCAAGGATCATTTACATTTCTACCTTCAGCATCTTTGCTAGCGTAGAATGGATTAATACTTCCAACAACGTCTACTACACGTACATACGTCACAGCATATATATCCAGCCCGTCTAGATCTTTTAATTCATCAAGATCGAATGGTGTACCATATTCACCATTATACTTGCCTGCTAAATTATTAAGAAGGTTTTCACGAAGATATGCATTGGTTCCTGCCTGATCAATCTGATGCGTTACAGGATCTGTATAAGAAGTAGCAGGGAAACGGAAAAAATGTTCTCCGTCTGAACTCACTTCCACAAAGGCGAGTTCTTTAAACTCCTGAGCAAAGCTATATTCAAAGACTGCAAAATCAGGCCCAACGCCATTTATAATTGGCATATCAAAGGTAAGTGTAGCATAACCACTATCTCCGAGACTTACTAACCCTGTGCCTGCTCTTCCATAAGCACCAGTTAATTCTCCGGTTGATGCTTTACCCAGATCATGGTTTGAAATATCCTGAAATCCTCTTGAAATAACACCTCCTGAAGCCCAAATCTTAAACAATTCACTATCCTTGTGAATAGCAGTGTTTCCTGCAGAGCCAGGCTTACCTGAAAACTGAGGATTGTTAAAATTATCCATTGCAAAATAAGCAGGAGTATTCATACCCCACTCTCCCACATCAGATGAAGTGAGTTCAAATGAAAGACTGTCAACATTTCCAAGCGGAGTAAGATCCACCCATTGCCAGGTATTTACGATATAATCAAATAAGTTATCTGATGAGCGATAATCAGCGAGATAGAAATCAACACTATTAGCTTTTCCTTCACCATTTAAATAACCTTTAACAGTCAATTTGTACCAGTCCTCATCATTGCCGGATTCTCCACCAAACTGCTTTGCTCCAAATTCTCCGTTCTTTTTATCTTTCATTGAAAGTGCAGTGTTGGTAGTATTGGTAACAAAAAATCCACTGACCGTCTTTCCTCTAAGTGCACCTGTAAGACGAACCGATGATGGTGAATATGCAGATGATACTATATAATTTCCTGAGGCATTATAGCCTGCTCCTGTAATTGCGCTGTATGGATTTACATGTTTAGGAGTAATGGTGTCCTTCATGTTCGTATAAGAGAAACCTGACCAGGACTTATATAATGTGTTATAATTATTATAAAAGTATGCATCACCACTTTGAAAACCGCCAGAACCGTCAGAACCATTCCAATAGGAGTTGGGAGAAAGAGTATGCTCATCAACAGTTGAAACGCCTTGTGCTATGGCTACTTCCGCCAAAAGCAAAAAGCAACAAAAGGTCAAAAGAGGTTTTAATCCTCCTAAGTATTGACTACACTTACTGTAAACTTTTTTCATTTTATTATTCTAGTTTATATGTTTATTTGGTTTATTAAAGGCATATGAGAGGCCAGCTTGAAAATACCTCATTGGCATGGCCTGGTTTAAAACTACCTGATAGGATTCATTCCAGAGGTTATTCACTCGAACATTAACATTCAAAAATGAATTGCCCATTCTAAAATTCTTTCCTACTACAATATTCCCTAACTGATAGGCAGCTACTACCTTTGAGTTATCTGTAGTATAGTATCTGTTTCCGGTATAGCTGTGAACATAATTCACGTAAAAACCTTTGTATATGAGCTCTAAAGTTGCCTGACTTGTATAAATAGGAACATAGATTAATTGCTTTCCTACAATATTATCATTATCCATCCTTGCCTTCTGATTGGTAGCAACAACATAGTTGTACAGTGCTGTAAGTCTTAATTGAAAATCTCTGATTTCTTTATAAAAGGAAACACTGCTTTCCAAACCTCTGGACCAAATGGATTGGATATTCTGCGCATTCCAGGTACCTCCTGAGGGAAGCCACATGATGCAGTTTTCAATGTTGCTATTGAAGAATGTAAGCATAACAGAATTTTTATTTCTATTTCCTCTGATTTGAGAAGCTATCAAACTTACTTCTTCGCTCCATCCAGACTCAGGTTTAAGGTTTCTGTTTCCTCCAGGATTCCAGTACAAGTCATTAAAGGTCGGCACTCTGTATGTTCTTGAAACATTCGCTTTTAAAGACAAATACTTAACAAGTCGTCCTTCAACACCTGCTGATGGTGTAAAAGGTATTAGCTTTCCCTGAACCATCTCCTGACGAAGACTTACTACAGTCCTCCAATGATCATTCAAAAAAGAAAATTTATATGAGCTAAACAATGCCGTTCTATTCTGTGAAGGAGAATCCGGATAACCATTAGAGGTTGCCTGATTAAATGTATTATTCAACCCTATATTCAATAAATGATTTCGTCCTAATCTTATATTGCTCTCTGCCTCCGAAATTGAGGTATGGAATCTTGTTACTGAAAGCATGTGAGCAAGCGTATCTTCATAACTCATACGCTCATTGAAATAAGCGGTCCTTACAAAATAAGAAGCTACCTTTCCCGATTTCTTCCATTCAGAGGTAACTCTAAAAAAATCTGAACCAAGAGTCTCGTTAACTAAGAGCATAGGCTGATTGCTGGATCTGGAAGCCATGGATGGCGGAATCTCTCGATAATTATCCTGCAACCAGATCCTGACATTCAGCTCCTGGTCCTTTTTTATTCTGAAAAAATTCTCTGACAATAATCCCTTCTGCCTCACAGCAGCATTGATTTGTCGTACTCTATACTCACCTACATAAAATGGAAAATCATTCTCAGCTGTGTAATTAAATACTTTAAGAACACTTACAAATCTGTTTTTAGAAATACAAACATTAGCTGATTGCTGGTAGGAATTAAAACTTCCTCCATTTAAAGAAGCGACAATAGTTAATCCTTTGTTAAATCCAGGTGAAGAATTAAGACTTATAACTCCACCAGTCGCGCCGCTACCAAAGAGTGCTCCGGCACCACCATACTGTATTTCAATATTATCTGCGAAATTTACCGGAATATAAGAGAAATCAGCCTGGCCAAGAGTAGGTGATTGTACATTAAAGCCATTCCATAAGACTGCTGTCTGGCTCGCATTTGTCCCTCTCGAAGATATGGAAGCCATATTTCCGATTCCATAAGACTTAATAAACAGATGAGAACTAAAAGTCAGTAGATCTCCAAGATTACCAGACTTATATCTTTGTATAGATGCAGAATCAATCCTTTGTATTTTATTTCCTGCAGTAAAAGTATTCAGTCTGTTTCCTTCAATCACAACTTCCCGCAAATGAGATACTGTATCAGCTTCAGTCTGGGCAAACAAAGCCTGACTCAGCATGCAGAATAGTGACAGAAATAAAAACTTAACAAACTTCATTACAAGATGATCATTATTATAATAATCATTCGTAACAACGAAAATACGGCCTTGAGTGAATACAGGTATCCCTATCAATGAAGCATAAATCCTTTGCCCTTTCTCCGAAAGCTACGAATGTACAGATTCTGGCAGGTCTTCTGACTCACTTTACTTTTGACGGCCTTCCCATCCATAAAGGACAGTGGCGAGGATGTCAATCGTTTTTACAAAGCTTACAGCAGCGGGAACTGTTCAGGATTTCCACCTGATTCCCTTTTAATTCCGAAGGTGCAGACCACCGGAAACCAAAACTTGCGACAAATATACTAAATCTATTTTTCTTTTTGATCTTTTTTAAGAATCATAAATTATAGAGGCACAATAATCATATAATTATCAACCCATTACAACTTACTACTATTAAGTTTATATAAATAAATCTAAAACTTACTATTTTTAGCCAATAATAACCTAACTCAATCCCTATGAAAAAAATATTGTTAAGCGTTTTAGTATTGTTTATTTCAACATTATCATTCGCACAATTTACCCTTCCTGCTCTGCCTTATGCTTATGAAGCGCTGGAGCCAAGCTTCGATACTCAGACCATGCAGATACATCACGACAAACATCATGATGCTTATGTAAAAAACTTAAACAAAGAAGTAACAGCCAATCCTGCTCTCAATGGAAAGACCATTGAAGAGATCTGCAAAAATGTAAGCAAATACAACACAGCGGTAAGAAACAATGGAGGTGGGCATTACAACCATAGCTTATTCTGGACTGTCCTTTCCCCAAAAGGAGGTGCACCTGCAGGAGCTCTTTCTGAAGATATAAACAAGACTTTTGGCTCATTTGACAACTTCAAAGCTCAATTCAGCGACTCTGCAAAGACAAGATTCGGGTCAGGATGGGCTTGGCTGATAGTGGGTCAAGATGGGAAACTAAAAATCACTACGACTCCAAATCAGGACAATCCTTTGATGGATATAGTAAAAGTTAAAGGAACTCCTGTGTTGGCACTCGATGTATGGGAACATGCATATTACCTGAAGTATCAGAACAAAAGACCGGACTATATCTCAGCATTCTGGAATATAGTCAACTGGGATGAAGTAAGCAGAAGGTATGCTGAAGCGAAGAAGAAGTAAGTTGAAAGCTTAAAGTTCAAAGTCACAAAAAGAGAGGCTGTAATATTATAGCTTCTCTTTTTTGTGAATCTTCATGTTAAAAAAGCTATACTTCTATAATATCATATAGCTTTTAAAATTTTAATCCTACAAAAAGTCTTGGATTAACATACGAAGCTCTGTCGTGGACGGGATCTTCATCTTTATCAAGGTCATCAATAAAAAGTGTACCGAAATTAACTTCAGCACCTACTACAAGTTTTTTATACCTGAATTTAAGACCCGGAACCCAAAGGGCTCCATAATACAAATAAGTATATCCCTGATCATCATAGCTAAAAAAATTAAATTTAGCAGTCGGACTAAGGTTAAAGAAGAAATCAAATGCACTGTTTTCATCTAGTTTAACTGAAACCATTGGTCCGAATCTTATAAGACCAAAGTTTACATCCCAGCCAAAAATATCTTCCCCATCCCGAATACTGGTCGCTATTGTAACCCAACTAAAGTTTGCACCAATAGCTACGTTACTTTTCTTAGAGAATAAAAATTGACTTCCAAACTCAAAAGAAGGTTGTAATCCTTGAAATTGTTTACCTTGACCCAGATAGTCAAGCTGTGGCATTCCAATTCCAAAATGCAGGTAAACTCCATCACTAAACATATCATTGCCTTTAACACGGCTGTTAAGACCTATCAACTGATCTCCTGCAATTGATGATATTGCAATTAAAAGGAACGATAAAACAAAACAGAACCTCTTCATAATAAACAAAAATGAATCTTCAGTTTAAAAATAATTGTAAGTACTAATTTAAAGAAAACAATCAAAAAAATATTAACAATGGTTAATAAAAGCCATATAAAATAAATGAGGGAATTGACACAGAATCAACTCCCTCTTTTAAAATGCTTTTATCTTCTTTTATTAAAACTTCATTCCTAACAGGATTCTTGGGTTCATATAAGATATTTTACCATCCTCAGCATCTGAATTATCTAAATCAACCACTTTAAGTCGGCCAAAGCTATTTTCAAAACCAACAGCAAATTTTTTAAATCTGAATTTTACACCAGGAGTCCATGTAGCTCCATAAAGCAAGGTATTACTTTCAAACTGACCAGAAGACCAAAAGTTGTATTTTACTGTTGGATTAAGATTAAAAAACACATCAACTGCTATGTTGTCACCGAAGCCTACAGAAGCCATCGGACCAAATCTTAAAAGCCCAAGATTAATATCATAAACATTAAAATCTGCATTTTCAAACTTATAAGTACTTCCACCTATAGTCAGCCAGCTTACGTTCATTCCGAATCCGAAACGGTCATTCTTAACGAACATCCACTGATTACCTGCCTCCAATGTGAACTGAATGCCTTGACTTTGACGCTTAAATTCTGGATAATCAACTGATTTATAAGAAGGGAAACCTATACCCAGATTCCAATAAAAACCCTTACTGATCATGCCATCATCATTACTCTTTTTACTAGTAAGACCGATCATGTTGTTTCCCCCTGCAAAAGACGAAAAGGTTAACAGGCATAGCAGAAAAAATAAATAAATTCTTTTCATGATAAATAGAAATTTAATTGATACTAAAATAATTGAATATCGAATTTACGCAATACATTTAAAAACGATCGTCTTTTTTATCCCCATTCGTACATACAAGCTCTATATGAATACTTTAAAAAAATAAAATTTTACTTTACAAAAAAATACCGGACGAATATCATACAAATGATTCGTCCGGCATTTCAGATCAACTAATATGACCAAAACTATCTAACTATCTAACTACCTCTTCTTCTTTTATTGGCATTGCACTTATACCAATTGTATTACCATCATCAACTCCTGTCGTTAAAAGGTGAGCAGAAGCAATTAAAGCAAGATGAGAAAAGGCCTGAGGGAAGTTGCCGATCTGTCTTTTAACAGATGGCTCAAACTCTTCTGCCAGAAGGCCTAAATGATTTCTGAGTGAGAGTAATTTATCAAAAAGCTCTTCAGCTTCTTTTTTTCTCCCCACCATAAAATAATTGTCTACCAACCAGAAACTACATGCCAGAAATGCTCCTTCAGAGCCAGGTAAACCATCACCAGCCTTTTGGTTTTCGTAGCGAAGAACGAATCCATCTCTTAACAATGTATTCTCAATCGCCTCTACTGTTCCTTTAATTTTAGGATCATTCGCAGGTAAGAAACCATAGTGAGGTATAAGCAACACACTTGCATCAAGCACCTCTGCGCCATAAGACTGTGTAAATGCATTAACTCCTTTATGAAATCCACGCTGGCTGACTTCTTCATGGATTCTTTCACGAAGAGTACGTAAATGTGACAGAAGAGAAGGATCAAATTCTATATCAGGATTCTCATCAATATACTTAACAACCCTGTCTACAGCTACCCAAGCCATTACCTTAGAATGAGTAAAGTGTCGGCGACCGCCTCTCACCTCCCATATACCATCATCCGGGTACTGCCATATTGTGGTTAAATGATTCACAATTCTTCTTAATGTTCTGGTTGATTCTTCTTTCCTAGGCATACCCATTTTGGAAGCCAAGTACAAGGCATTAAGTACCTCTCCGAAAATATCCAGCTGAAACTGACCAGAAGCTGCATTACCTATATGGACAGGTTTAGAGTTTTCATAACCAGGTAAATATTCTAATTCAAATTCAGTTAACCTTCGTCCACCATCAATATTATACATGATCTGTATCTGTTCAGGATCACCGGCGACAGCACGTATCAACCAATCACGAAAAGCAATTGCTTCATCAGCATATCCACATAACATAAGAGCCTGCAATGTAAGACTCGAGTCTCTTATCCAGCAGAATCGATAATCCCAGTTACGCACACCACCCAGTTCTTCAGGCAAAGATGTTGTAGGAGCAGCAACTATACCTCCAGTAGGAGCATATATCAATGCTTTGAGGGTTATCAATGAACGCATAACTGCATCCCTGTATTTCCCTCGATAAGTACATCTAGAAGACCAGTCAATCCAGAAGTTTTCGGTAGCTCTGAATTCTTTAACAATATCAAGTGGTTTAGGAGGTTGCAAATTGGAGCTATACCAACTCATCTGAAACTCGATGCGATCTCCCTTTTTAACGTTAAAATAAGCGCTTACCCCTTTGTCATTTCTTTTCATCTCAACGTTACCCCGCACCACAATTGCATCTGGTCCCGCAATCAGAGTAAATTCCCTATCCCCCCCATCTATCATTGGTGGATAAGCCCCATAACCGAACTTGACGTTAAGAAGCATCTCCATAGGAACTTCCCCTTCTATTCCTTCCAAAACCCTGATAACTTCAGAACCATCCTCGGTAAGAGGCATAAACTCAGTCCTTCTGACAATACCGGTATCACAGATAATATCTGTTTCAAGGATAAGTGTATCTCCCCGGTACCTTTGTTTAAACTCTTTTACACCAATAGATGGTCTCAATGCCCACTGACCATGCTCATCATATCCGATTAGTGATGAAAACATTGCATCCGAATCAAAACGTGGTGCACAAAGCCAGTCAACAGAACCTGTATCTGACACTAGCGCAGATGTTCTCAAATTCCCTATCAACCCATAATCCTCTATTCTCGACGCCATATATCTTTTGTTTCTTCTTACAATCCAACCTGACAGTATAAAATTATATTTTACAAATTCAATTCTGCCATCTCAAAACAGAACTCATCCATATCTTAATTCGTTCTTCCCGCACATAACACGGTAGATATCATGTACTAACACACAAAAAAGCCCGTCCAAAAACTGTCTTATATCTTTCAGGTTAATATTATATGAAGACAATAAATAACCCAAAGTGCTGGACTGATCTATCTGCTCCAGTGACAAATAAAATGGTTCATTGGCCAGGAGAACCTGAAGTTTCGGTTTGTAAACTTTTTGACATGAACAAAGGTGGGCCAGCCAACGTTACCACCCTTTCAATGAGTGCTCATACGGGAACTCATATGGATGCTCCCTTACATTTTGTAAAAAATGGAAAAGATATATCTATGTTTCCTTTAGATCTGATGATAGGACCTGCACGGGTTATAGAAATCAAACACGACAGATTTATCCCACTCGAAGAAGTAAAGCAATATGAGATCAATCCTACTGAAAGGGTAATTTTCAAAACTAAAAATTCTTTATCTGAATGGGCTAAGCAAGAGTTTAAGAGAGATTACGTTTATCTTTCTTCAGAAGCTGCTCAATACCTTAAGGAGAAAAAAATATCTATTGTCGGAATAGATTATATATCTATAGGAGGAAAGAATAACGGAAAAGAAGTACATCAAACATTGTTAGGAAACAACATATGGATCATCGAAGGTCTGTTTTTAAAAGATGTTATTCCGGGCTTGTATGAAATGATTTGCATGCCCGTCAAAATAAAAGATTCTGACGGAGCACCTGCAAGAGTGATTATAAGAAAAATATGACTTTGGTCAGACCAGGTGTTTTACGAATAAAACTCTGTCTTCTCCGTCTCCATCGTAGTTACTGAAAAAATCTATGCCATCGACGGTCTTATTGCTTCCTGGCATTATTTCAAAACCAATTCTTTTGTGAAACGCAATTGAGTTTTTATTAAAGGGAGAGGTTACACAATAGATTTTTTCCACACCAGCCCCTTGTACCCTATCGACAAAGAAGTCATACAACCTCTTTCCAATTTTATAATTTCTATATCCGGGATCTACTCCTACAAAATGTACATATGCATCTCTATGATTTTCCTGACTGAAAAATCCAATAATAAAACCTAGTACTCTTCCATCTGCAACAGCAACAAAACCTGTATCATTAAAATATTTAAAAAATAAACGAGGAAGCATACTAGCCATCGCTCTTCCATCCCACCAGCTGTTTAGATTATTGATGACATACACATAATCATCATCTGAAACATTTCTAAAAGTTATTTCCATATAATAGATTTTGGTTAAAATTAATTATAAAAACATTTACCAATCTTTAATTTTCGGATTAATAATGCTGATTTACAAATCAATGATACAATGCCGAAAACCAGATTTTTCATTTAATTGATCTGACTTCATTCACAAATCAACATTTAAAGTCGAATCAACCTACAACAACAGGGTATCAATCTTATGCGCCTGAACAACTTCTTCAGTTGGCGACCAGGTAAAAATAGTAAAGTGTCCATCCTGAGAAGCAACAAAAGCTAAAGCGTTTTTCTGATCATAGACAAACTGAGCTGCTGAAAGATGTCTTGTTCCACCTGTATTGGATGGATTAATCATAATTGCTCCTCCTCCGACAATAGGCTCACTCATATAAACCTTATCCACTCTGGCATTACCAACAGACCTTCCTATTTTAGCACCAAAAGCATAGAGTTCATATTTATCATTAATAATAGTTGCTCCATCTACAGCAGTTAAACCAGCAAGGGTTTCAACCTCAGTACGCAAAGCTCCTTGCCAAATTACTTCCGAACGCACATCTACATCCTTACTCATGAGATCCGAAAGACCTGAATAAGGCGGAGCAATGGAATATTTAATTGGATGCAAAATCGACTTTCGCCAGTCATCATTTACAGAAGGAACTACAAGAAGAGAACCGCCATGACGATGTGCTCTCATCGAAACGGCCAACTGAACCAGCACATTCATTGAATCACTCCAGGAATGAGGAACTGTATAGCCCAAAAGATATTTTAAAAGTTCAGGACAATCAGGATGATTGGCGCTGTTTTCATCAATGATTTTGACCTGATCTCCAATAAGGACAGCAACGTTGGCAAATTTACCAAAACCATGTACCCTTCTGTGTTTGATAACCAATATCCCTGGTTCACTTACATCAAGCACAAAGCAAAGATTCGGAATCTTAAGCGTCGTTCCCCAGATATACAACTGATCATTTTCATGCCACACTCCCAAATGTACCCCGGGACGTTCTACTCCTAAGGACAATTTTGTAAGATGAAATGCGGTAAACGCCATCTTCTGTTCGAAAAGAATTGGTACACCCACCTGCTCCGGTGGCAAAAATGCAATGGAAATTTTGGTGGAATTACCTTCCTCCCTTCTCAAACTTGCCCAGAATGCCGTATCAATCATTGTCTCTACCATTTTCACAGTCGGCTCTGCGGCAAGATTAGTATCTCCTCTCATTCGGGCAGCAGAAAGTTGATGGGCAAAATGTTTCTCAATGGTTTTTGCTACCGATGATGCAGCCTTATATGTTGTTTTTTTACTCATATTTAATCCTAAAAATCTCTATTATCAAACTTCAACAAGGTCACAAATTTATAGGTTTCTGCTTAAGGCCTATCAATTCTCTCCTTAAAATGTAAAAATCAGAGCCCAAAGACCAAGATTCGAAACCCAAAGTTCGAAAATTGAAGTTCTAAGCTCGGAGTTCTGAGTTAAAAGCTTCGAGATTTAGCTAAAAGCTTGAAGATTCGAGTCAAAAGCTCAAAGATTCGGATTGAAAGCTCGGAAATTCGAGTCAAAAGCTCGGAGATTTGAGTTAAAAGCTCGGAGATTCGGATTGAAAGCTCGGAAATTCGAGTCAAAAGCTCGGAGATTTGAGTTAAAAGCTCGGAGATTCGAGTCAAAAGCTCGGAGGTTTGAGATAAAAGCTCGGAGATTCGAGTCAAAAGCTCGGAGATTCGAGTCAAAAGCTCGGAGGTTTGAGTTAAAAGCTCGGAGATTCGGGTTAGCTTCCTCTGCCAGGATACAAATCTTGAATGAAAAGTGGTAACAGAAGACAGTTGGAGCAAAGCGAATTGGTTAAGAAGATGTGACTCCCAGGATGTATGTTTTGAATTATAGTTTAGAAAGATCACCCCATCAGGCCTTCTTTTTTTTAAAACAGTAGCAATAATAGTCCTGCTGATTTAAAAAATTATATCTTACTGCTACCTTGTCAAAATGAATCCAATCTCAAATGAATAACATAAAATCTAAATTAACCCTATTCTTTTTTTTGATGACAACTATTATTGGGTGTAAAAATTCCGATAGAATCAGAGAAGATAAACAGATTGAATCTAATAAAGATATAGTTCGGCTTAACGGCAACGATTATGATTTGAGTGAGACAAGAAAAGATACCATAAGGCTTCTTATAGATTTTATTAATAGACAAAGTGCTCTTCTGGATAATGATGAGGAAGCGAGTTCCTTGAGCCAATTAATTTCAGGATATTCATTTGATGGAAGATTTATTTATTCCATTAGTTCGGATCTCGACGCTCAAGGTAATGAAGATTTAGTTTTAAATAAATTTGATCAGGATTCAGGTTATATAGTTTCTTCCGTTTCCATTAATAATCTTATTGAAAGGCAATCTCCTTGTAGTTCTGATAAATTTGATAAGTCTTCAGGTTGTCAAGTCCATAGATTTTTGATTTCATCACCTGAAAATGTTTCTATAGCTTCAATAGGAAAGGGATATGGGTTTACAATATTCAATCATGATCTAGTAAAGCAATATGAATTAAGTTTAAAATTTGACACAAGAACAATCGATTTTATTAATAATTAATTTCAAATTCCTATTACTCTGATAGTACTATATTAATAAATTCGGTTGAAGGGCTTCTGGCAATCAAGGACTCAAGCGTTATGTTATTAGATAGCAATGCTATTTGTGATATTAAAACAGGAGAGATCTTTGAAGTAAAGAGAAATTTAGAATCTTCTTCAGTAAATATCTTTCAGAATGATTCTCTTGTTTTAAGTTATAAATCTTTACCCGACGATATTAGTTTGTACAACCAAAAAATTTATTTTGGGACTTATGCTGGGAACGATAGTTATGATCTTTTAGTCATAAATACGATTGGTGGTCAAATCCGCCTTCATAAAATTTTTCTGCCCCATTCTATTGGCCCGTTTGAATTTAAATTTTCTCCTTATTCAAAAGGTATATTTTGTAGTTTAGAATATGAAGATAAGGGGAATAGATCCACTAGTTGTTTTTTCTTAAAGCTGGATTAAGTAATATAATAGGTGCCGTCGTTAAATCGATGGCACCTATATAATGTGATATATTTTTAACCTACCCTTATATGAACATCAGGAAACTTCTTTAACTGTCACACGTTTGAGACTGCCATGTACATTTTGATGGCCCATATTTATGAAACAGAAAAGATAATTAACGACTACAAGGCTTTCTATAACAATAAAGGAATGATATATAATTATATATCACTTTAATTTACTCAACTAGTATTCAGCACATTTAACATTAACAACATGAAGAAACTTTTACTATCATTGCCACTTTTAGTAGGCGCATTAACTACCAATGCTCAATCCCTTAATTTTGATGGAATCGATGACTATGTTCAGACAAACAATAATATCACCATTGGCAACCCATCAACTATAGAAGTATGGGTAAACATAAACACCCCAGGCGATTGGGACGGAATTATTACAAGTTCAACAGTAGTAACTGATAATAGTGTCCCCTTTATACAACTGACAATGACATCCGAGGGGATACTAAGGCACGAGATCCATGCAATTCCATTATCTGAAGGATTACCTGTAACAAAATCTTATTTGGGAGCAACTGAACTGCCCGGTGCATGGCATCACATTGCTGTAAGCATAGATGGAGCAAACATAAAGTTATACGTAGATGGCAATATCGAAGGCGACTATACTGATGAAGACCTTCTTCTTCTGACTGAAAATCCTGTTGTCAGCCCTATCCTAATCGGAGGAGAAAGAAATCTGAATAATTTTCTTGATGGAACCATGGACGAAGTAAAGATCTGGAATGTAAGCCGCACAGAAGCTCAAATTCAGGAAGATATGGATTACAAACCTGTTGTTCCACAAGAATCTTTAATCGCTTACTATGATTTTAATGATGGAAGACCTAACGAAAATAACAACGAGAGTACCACTTTGACCGACGTTTCCGGGAATGAGAATAGCGGAACGTTAAATAATTTCACACTTGCAGGTACAAGCTCAAACTGGATAGATGATTCAGGCAAGGGTGCTTTAATAACAGGCAATAGTTCATCTGTAAATATTCAGACTATCAGCATACATCCTAATCCGGCAACAGATGTATTCTACTTACAAAAAGACATAGCCCTTGATAATGCTACTATTGAAGTATATGATATGACAGGACAAAGAGTATTGTCTGAGAATATACAGAACAATGTAACAAGCATAAACCTAAGCAACCTGAATAATTCCGTTTATCAGGTTCGTGTTATGAACAACAATAAAGTTATTTACCAAAACCGTGTGGTAAAGCAATAATAACTTTTAAGTAATAAAGTCAATTCAGACATACCTATTTTCAGATATAAAAGGATCGCATATAAGTGCGATCCTTTTTTTGTTTGAACTAACACAGCAAAACAACTAGCAGGTATTATTTTCTAAAAGGAGAATTTTTTTAAGACCATTTAAACAAAAGAGGAAACTTACTGTAACTTTTAAAAAGTTTAAAATCATCATTTCCATTCTTTCCTTAACAAGATAAGGACCTGCATTGTGGTAATTGAAGGTCTGTAATTTCTGCCTTGCTCCAACTCCGAAAGTCTTCAACTTGTCATTTGTATTTGATGAAATAACTTCCACAATAATCCTGACTGATCTAAGAGTAAAATTAGATGCTGAAGAATCAGGAAATCCCCCTTATCCCTTCCGATAGTGATAAGCAACTATAATTTTTAAGTCGACAAAACCTGTATTGAGACAATACTAATAAGTTCTATAAATACTTTTTACTTAAACAAACAAACTACGGTTGGACATATAAAATAAGTAGACAAACGTTTAGAATAAAAATGTAAAATTAAATTTGTTTAGGCATTTACTCACCATTCCCTACTTCCCTTATAAAATAAGGTTTTCCCTACAAATAAAATTAAATTAAAATTATATTAAAAACACTTAAACACGCTCTAATGCTTCGTGTTATACTTCCATATATCACACTTCAGCCATGTTAAATCCATTCAAATTTGACAAAAGATTTATACTCGTATATGTATTTTTCTATGCTATAATTATACATACAAAAATATATGGACAAAGCTTTTCTTTCAGTAATCTAAAAGGAGTTACTGTATTAAACCCAACATCATTACAGTTTGGGCCAGATGGAAAATTATATGTCAGTCAGCAGGACGGCATTGTCCAGGTTTTTACTATCCAAAAGAATGGACCTAAAGACTATACTGCTATTGCAACCGAAAAAATAGATCTTGTTAAAAAAATCCCTAACCACAATGATGATGGGTCGCTATTGGCGCAAACAGCAGGTAAACGGCAGACTACAGGCCTATTGGTTGCAGGAACAGCAGAGTCTCCATTAGTTTATGTAACTTCCAGTGATTATAGAATGGGAGCAGCCTCAGCAGGAGATATGAATCTCTGTACTAATTCAGGAATACTATCTAAGCTTTATAAAGAAGGAAATGTCTGGAAAAAAATTGATCTAGTAAGAGGACTTCCCAGATCAGAGGAAAATCATGCTCCCAATGGCATGCAACTTCATGATGGGAAAATAATCATGATTGTGGGAGGCTTTACGAATGCGGGAGCTCCATCAATGACTTTTACCTATATCAGTGAATACGCCCTTTCTGCAGCTGTATTATCAATCGACCTGAGTGCAATAGAAGCTATGCCACTTAAAATCGATGAAAGTGGTCAGAACCCATATAGATATGACATTCCCACACTTGATGATCCAACCAGACCCAATAAACCTGATGGAACTGATGTGAATGATCCCTGGGGAGGAAACAACGGGCTCAACCAGGCAAAGATTGTCCCCAATGGTCCTGTACAAATATTTGCTACAGGTTTCAGGGCTGCTTATGATATATTAATAACTAAATCAGCCATAAGAAAAGGCAGAATATATAGCATTGACAATGGAGCAAACAGAACATGGGGAGGTTATCCTGTCCTGGAGCAAGATGGAGTTTCATATACCAATAAATACCCAGAAGGAGAGCCTGGATCAAGTGCAGTTGAAAATCTTGATGGATTGGAATATATAGGACATATAGACAGTTATATTCCAGGATCCTATTACGCAGGACATCCGAACCCTATCAGAGCTAACCCGAAAAATGCAGGGTGGCATTCTGTATACGGAGATCATAAAGGATGGAGAAATGATAATTCAGATACAAGTCTTCCCTTACCTGTTGACTGGCCTCCTGTACCTTTAGATATGGCTAATCCCCAAGAAGGTGAGTTTCACAATCCGGGTACAGCAAAAGACAAAGGACTAATCTACTTCAACACTTCTACAAATGGACTATGCGAATACACTTACTCTAAAAATCCGCTTTACGGTGATATTCTTGCAGCCTGCTTCGACGGCACTATAGCACGGATAAAGCTTGATGACGCAGGCAATGTATTAAATAGTAAAACAGCAAACAGAGTTAATCTTGACAAGCCTTTTGCAAGTGGATTCGGAGACAAACCTCTGGATATAATTGCTCAGGGCGACGATGAGCCTTTTGAAGGGACAGTGTGGATTGCAACTTACGGATCTCACCTCATTACAATCCTTGAACCAGAAGATGTCGTTTGTACAGGGGATACAACAGATCAAGTCTTAGATGACGACCACGATGGTTTTTCAAACTATGAAGAAAGCATTAGCGGAACAGACCCTTGTAATGCCGTTGACAAACCATCTGATACAGACAATGATGGAATAAGCGACAACTATGATGAAGATGATGACAATGATAACGTCAAAGATATTCTCGACTTATATGCTTTAGATTCTCAAAACGGTCTCACTACTGCTATCCCTACCCATTATAATTTATTTAACAATGACCCAGGTACAGGTCTCTTCGGATTAGGCTTTACAGGACTTATGAGCAATGGAGTAGATGCATACAACAAACTCTTTGATCCGGATAAAATAATTGCGGGTGGAGCTGTTGGTGCATTAACAGTTGAAGAGATTCCGGAAGGCGATGCTGCCGGGCCACTCAATACACAAAAATATGCTTTCCAGTTCGGAGTCAACGTTGACAAGAATACCGGACCATTCCTAATTAAAGCAGGGATATTACCGAATTACTTTAATGGTGTTACCCCAGTAGATTATCAATCACAGGGAGCCTTTATGGGATATGGGGATCAGGATAATTATATAAAAATTGTTTATAATTCAAATGGAGGCAAAGGAGGTATTCAGGTATTGAGAGAAGCAAATGGTACAAGCAATTCCTTTCAGAAAGACCTTCCTGAAGGGGGCGTACAATCAAAGCTTATTACTTTCTACTTTGCAGTAGATCCATCATCTGGTATGGTATTTCCCAAGTATGAGGTTAACAAAAATATCTATAGCTTTGATCCTATTGAGACAACAGGTAGACTGCTCGGTGCAATTCAAAAAAGTGACACCGCTCTTGCTGTAGGTATTATTGCTACATCAAACGGATCAGGAAAGACTTTCAGTGCAACATGGGACTATATAGAAGTAGTACCGGGAATTGTTTCTTCAATATCAAAATGGCATGATGGAAATAAGTCAATCAATATCAACTTATACCCTAACCCTTCCAGAGATTTAGTTAACATAAATATTAATGAAGAAGGTGGTAAAAGATATACGATAAAGATATATAATAATCTTAGTCAGATGATATCAGAGAAAGCTATCTACTTTGATTCGAATTTAAAAGATTATTCTATACCTGTATCTGACTATCCAGAGGGAGTTTATTACTTCCAGGTAATACCTGAAGGTGCTGATCACTCTGCAACACTCAAATTCATTAAAAATTAATAGGATTAGCCATTTAATTCCCGTTGACGATAGTCGTCACATTAGCTAAAACTTTAAAAGACCTCATCCTAAATCCCTCTCCTGAAGGAGAGGGACTTTAATGTGTATGTTATTAGTTCTAATCGCTGTTAATTCAATCTTATCGTCGACTGTTCCCTTCTCCTTCAGGAGAAGGGTTAGGGATGAGGTTTAATTGGCTTGAATACAATACTTTTTGGCAAATACATAAAATGCTTAAGTTCCACCTACAATACTTATTCTATCCTTTAAACATAAATTCTTCTAATAACATCCATAATCAAAACGAACAAACTAAGATTCTGATTTTTAGGTTTTAAAACTAAAAGAAACCGGAAGGAGGTTATATGTTAACGGATGTTAGTGAGTTATTGCAGAGAGTATCTCCTACAAAGGAAGAGATAAAAGGTTCAATAATTTCTTTTGAAGAAAAAATTTCACAAGAGTTCAAACAAAAAGCAGAAATAGAAAATAAACGAGCACATCTCGTTACTAAGATTTCAGAACCATATAAAACTCCTATTATTGATAATATGGAACTGAGCGCTCCTGATTTTAAATCCTTGGAAGAACTGGCCCTTAACGAACATGAACTACATCGCCAAAAGCTCAAAGAAGAACATACCGATGTAGAGGAAAGAGCCCGATACATGCTGAGAATTGATGAGCGATATAACATAATGGGACCACCCTATGATATAGATTGGACAAACGGAGCCATAGGATATGCTCATCCAAGCACAGGAGAATTCGGGATAGCACCATTTAACGGCCAAGTCGCAGCAGCTATTGGAATATTTATATCTCCATTACAAAATGTCATAGGTCGTTTTACTGCATATGTTCCAGTTACCTTCTCCTGGTTCAACTGGATCATAAACAGTGGATATGCGAGCACTAACGGAGGAATAGGAGTTATGATTTATGATGTTAAATCTGGCCAACCCCTTCTGGACAATAGAGCTAAACTATGGAACAATACCTTGGTTGGAGCTGGCTTCTCGAATGAATCCGAATCCTCTACTTATCTTAGCAGTACATCTGCAGCTGAAAGTTATTTTGCAATGACAGGAGGTGAATCATATCTGGTGTGGATTTGGTGCTGGGGTGAGACAAAATTCATCGGAAGCCCAGCTTTATCCATGGCATCCATTGCAGGTAAGATTCCATTTGTGGCATTACAATCATGGCCTACCAGATAATTTCTTTAAATAAATAAGTAAGCCCAACTTCCCTTCTCAAACCTAATTATTCTGAAATACAAGGAATAGCAATAACATTACCATTGCTGTTCCTTTGTCATATACTAAAACTTTAATTTGTTTGTTGATCAATTTAAAACTCATTTTTTTTCAAATGTGTTATCACTTATAGAATCTAAAACAGCAACCCTATCAGTATAAACCCTGACTCTTGATCAAAATTAAGTATGCGTATAAAAGCATAAGAATTTATACTTTTACATTGCTATAAAATAACAAAATGCTGAATCACCTTTTTATACCCAAAAACTACGATCCAATCCTTAATCTTAAAAAGACAGAAAAAGCTATCAAGCTTATCAAGGATACTTTTGAACATCAGTTAGCCTCAGAATTAAGACTCAGAAGGGTTACTGCTCCTTTATTCGTCCTTAAAGGAACAGGCATTAATGATGACCTGAATGGAATTGAAAGGCCAGTTACCTTCCCAATAAAATTCATGAAAGAGACTCCTGCTGAAATAGTTCATTCGCTTGCGAAATGGAAAAGGATGATGCTGGCTAAATTGGAATTTCCTACAGGTTTCGGACTTTATACTGACATGAACGCCATCCGTCCTGATGAAGATCTTGACAATATTCACTCTCTTTATGTTGACCAATGGGACTGGGAAAGGGTAATGTCGGACAATGACAGGGATATCAATTTCCTTAAAAAGACAGTTACTCAGATTTATACTGCAATGAAGCGTACTGAATATCTGCTATGCGAAGAATATCCAGAATTAAATCCGGAGCTTCCTGAGCATATTCATTTTATTCATAGCGAAGAGTTATTGGAAAAATATCCTGACTTAAGCTCTAAAGAAAAAGAAGACAGAATTGCAAAAGAGTATGGTGCTGTATTTATTATCGGGATTGGAGGAGCTTTAAAGAATGGTCAGAAACACGATGGAAGAGCCCCGGATTACGACGATTGGAGCACAGAATCTGAAAACGGATTCAAAGGATTAAACGGAGATATCGTTGTCTGGAACTCCGTTTTACAAAGATCATTTGAATTATCTTCAATGGGCATCAGAGTAAATAAAACAGCATTGAAAAAGCAATTGGAGATTGCCGGCTGTGAGAACCGAGCAGACCTCATGTGGCACAAAATGCTTCTTAACGGAGAACTTCCACAAAGTATCGGAGGTGGAATAGGTCAGTCAAGACTATGTATGTATCTTTTAAAGAAAGCGCATATAGGAGAAGTTCAATCAAGCATATGGCCTGACGAGATGGTTGAGGAATGCAGAAAACATAATATCAATATTATATAGAAAGATATTAGAAAAAAGTAACCCCGAATATCAGGGTTTTCTTTTTCTTTATTCTTAAGGTTTATAAAAGTAAAGCCACTGATATCAGTGGCTTACTTATTTAAAAAAATCCCCATTAAAATATAATTACAACTTTTGCAATCTTATTACCTCAACTTTTCCTGAAGAATAAACAATAGTTAAAGTATACAAACCAGTATCAAGAGAGCTTCCAAATTCTAATAGGTCCCCCTTTATAACTTTTCCATATCTGAACACTTCAATTCCATTAGAATTCGATACTAATAAAGTTTCAATATCGTCAAGAGCAGTTAAATTGAAAGCTCCTATAGATGGATTAGGTCCTACCGGAGCTATAGATTCTATGCGTAAAGAACGGCTAGCCGGAGCAGCACAAACATCCACTTTCTTGCAATAAGAAGCGTAGTAAGGAGGGATGTTATAACTAATCCCCACACAAACATCTCCACCGGTATAGTGTTCTCCGGTTTCAAGATTTGCTTTATAAACAGTTCCTGATTCAGCGTTTAAGCTCTTACTATACCCGTTTGTCCACCATGAGTATGCTGTTGCTCCGTTTCTTAATGAAGAACTTACTTCTAAAGTGATTGTCGTATTAGGCACACTGCAAGAAGGACCAGTAATACTTTCCTGAGAATTGTTAATTGATTTCACATTGATTGAAATAGCAGAAGAAGTAGTTGAAGCTCCTTGGTTATCGGTTGCTTTAGCAGTAATATTATAAACACCTGCAGTAAGATTTGTCCAGAAAAACGAATAAGGAGCTGTAATATCAGTTGCGACTAATGTTGAACCATTGAAGAATTCCACCTTTGTCACAGAACCATCATTATCACTAGCTGAGGCTGATAAGGTGATAGTTGCCGGCGCTGCATATTCTTCGTTAGACGGAGGTGAAGTCAGATTGATAGATGGAGGCTGATTCAGAGTAGCATTACATTGTCCTGCTGTTATATTTTCAGAAGCAAATGTAAGTTCATCAATATTAGGACCTCCGTTTTCTGTTAAAGAAGTTAAAGTGATCAAATTATTTCCTTGAGAAACAGGAATCTGAACTATAGCGGTATTCCATGTTGTCCATGCTCCCGAACCGGTAAAGCTTACTGAAGCTATCTGAGTAACACCATTTATACTAAGCGACATAGTTCTGTTTGCAGTTGTGCCGTTTGCAAACCGTATAGTCAGACTAATATTCCCTCCAGCACTTGCTGAAACTGCCCAGGTTGCTTTGCTTCCAACTGCATTATTAACATTTGCGTAACCAGTTCCATTAAATCCAGTGTTGGTACTTTCATTTGAAACACCATCAACTGAACAAGCTGATTCACCTTGCACTTTGAAGGAAGCAACTGGTGTAGAACTTACAGTCACCGCTACGGCGCCCGAAGTAGCAGTACCTCCTGCATTATCCGTAGCAACTGCAGTAATCGAATAAGAACCTGCTGCTACATTAGTCCAGCTAAAGGAATAAGGAGCTGTAGCGTCAGAGCCAATCAGAGTAGTTCCATTGTAGAAAGAGACAGAGCTTATTGTTCCGTCAGCATCATTTGCATTAGCCGATATATTAATCGAAGCTGGAGCGAGATAGTTTGAGTTGTTAGCAGGAGCTGTTAAAGAAACAGTCGGCAATTGATTTTGAGGATTCTGAGCTCCGACAATGGTAATATTCGGCTTTGCAGGTTCAGCCATTTTATCACCTAAAAAGAAGCTTACGTGAGGAGGCTGGTTATAAGCACCATTCTGCCAAGCCAACGCAACTCGATATTGCGGATCATGCACCAACGTTCTGATTTTATAGTTGGTAGGAATATTAGTTGTATAAATTCTTAATGCTTTGTTATCTGATGTTCTGAATATTACCTCTTCTCTCCAGTCACCAAGGATGTCACCGCTTAAACAAGGAGTTGATTTAGTTCCGTTGTTTGATGCACAACCAGAAGCATTCAACAAAGTGCTACCCTGGTATTTTGTAATAGAAGTACCATTTAATAATTCTCTAAGCAAGTCTCCATCCCACCAGGAAAGAAAGTTACATGAAGAAGGTGTAGGCAAACCTGTTCTTTGACCTTTGGTATTGAATACACCTGTTACACCAGCGCCAGCTGCCCATGATTCAGCTCCGGGAGATGATGCCGAAATATCAGCACAAACACCTCTTCCTGGACCTTCGCCATCAGCCCCAGCAGCAACAGAAGGAATAGCCCATATTTGTCTTTTACTTGTGGCATTGTACATATAAATACCTTCATCATCAAACCTTTCTTGAATATTCACTACTTCAATACCTGGCGTTGATGGGTCAAAATCAGAAACGTGCCCTGCATCTCCATGACCATTACCAGTTGTATAATACGGCTTACCATCATCATCAATTATTGCAGCACCTGAAATGATTTCATGCTTACCATCGTTATCCACATCTGCAACACTAAGGCTATGATTACCTTGCCCAGCATAAGCTCCGTTTCCAGAAGTATTACTGTCAAAAGTCCATCTGTTGGTTAGTTTTCCGTCTCTCCAATCCCAGGCAGCCATAACAAGTCTTGTATAGTAACCTCTTCCGAAAAGAGCTGTAGGCCTTTTGCCATCGAGGTATGCTACTCCAACTCTGAAGCGATCAATTCTGTTTCCATATGTATCTCCCCAAGAGCCTACATTTCCTCTTGCAGGTACATAATTGGCTGTTGCCATTGCTGCACCAGTAAGACCGTTAAAAACGGTAAGATATTCAGGTCCGGTCAATATATATCCACCACTATTTCTGTAATCTGCATTGGCATTTCCGATTACTTTACCTGTACCGTCAACAGTGGCATCAGCAGTCTTACACATGAACTCTGCTTTACCATCCCCATCAAAATCATAAAAAGCCATTTGAGTATAGTGTGCACCAGCTCTGATATTTCTTCCAAGATTAATCCTCCATAATCTTGTACCATTCAATCTGTAACAATCTATATAAACTACATCAGTTACACCTGACTGAGAGTTATCCTTAGCATTGGATGGATCCCATTTTAATAAAATTTCATAAATACCATCTCCATCAACGTCAGCAATGCTGCAGTCATTAGCATTATACGACCCAGATGGTGCTTGTATCGGCACGGATAAGTAGTTCTGTCCCCATGTTGCTGCTGTCTCTGATGCGGCTTGTTCTATTCCACCGACAACAGCTTTTACATTGTATTGGGCATTTGCAGGAGCACCATTATCTGTGTAGTTCGTAACAGTTAATGGAGTTGTATTCACCTTAGTACCGTTTCGATACAAGTTAAATGTAATATTATCTTCTGTTCCGAGCCAACGCCAGCTAACAAAATTATTGTTACCAGAACGAACAGAAACTACTCCTCTATTAAGCTTCTCCATTGCATATTGACCTTTTGAATAAAAGGGTAATATGGATAACCAAAGAAGAAAAATGACTTTTGATAGTTGTGTTTTTTTCATGATGTTAAGTTTAATTAATACCAAACAAAACCTTTTCTAAAAGTCAACAGCATAAATAATAGCCTAGGAAAAAATATACACTGTTTACCTTTTTCAGTTTCTAGTGTAGTATACAATTCGCCAAATTGGAAGGTGAACATTTTTTATTTAAAAAATTTCATTCATATCTAAATGTTGATAGCATAATATTCCAATGACTTAATGAAGCATATATAATGCATAAACTTTGTTTTGTATCACAAGGAAGAAGTAGTTAGATATAGTCAAATGGGATGTATTTCATGGCTATTAAATATAAATCAGACTAGCAATAACCTTATCTGCAACAGTTGTCATTATTAATAAACAGCATAGAATGATTTTATAGTGTACAAATAAAAAGAGGCTGCCTTTTAAGACAACCTCTTTTATTTATAATGTGATAGAAGGTATTAACAAAACATATTCTTCACTATTCATTATTTCACTTTCTGCAATTTTATAACTTCAACTTTCCCTGAAGAATGAACAATAGATGCAATATAAAGACCAGACTCCAACCCTGTTCCAAATCTAACCTGAGCTCCATCCTCAATACTTCCCGAACTAAATACAACAGTTCCGTTGGAATTAATCACTGTTAAAGACTCTACACTCTCGGCTGCGGTAAGAATGAAAGTATTCTCTGAAGGATTCGGTCCAATAAGAACACCATTACTATTCGTGTAGTCTATGGAAGTAACAACAGGATTTACTGTGATCGTCTTCGGGGAACTTGTAGTAACTGCACCTTGATTGTCGGTTGCTTTAGCTGTTATAATATAAGTACCTGCGCCAAGATTCGTCCAGAAAAATTCATAAGGAGTAGTCAGAACTGAACTTAACAGCTCTGAACCATTATAGAATTCTACTTTACTTACAGAACCATCACTATCTATAGCAGTAGCGCTTAGACTTATATTTGCAGGAGCTATATGTTCTCCACCGTCCACAGGTGATGTAATACTTATAGATGGAGGTAGATTAGCAGGAGTAGTAATACATTGTCCTGCTGATATATTTTCAGAGCCGAATGATAATTCATCAATATTAGGTCCTCCGTCAGCCGTTAGAGATGCTAATGTTATTATATTATTTCCCTGAGAAACAGAAATCTGAACGACTGCTGTATTCCAGGTTGTCCATGCTCCTGTACCTGCAAAGCTCAGTGAAGCAACTTGAGTAACGCCATTTACTGCTACAGACATAGTTCTGTTTGCAGTTGTTCCATTTGCAAAACGGATTGTCAGGCTTACATTACCAGCTGCACTTGCCGAAACTGCCCATGTAGCTTTGCTGCCTATAACATTATTGACATTTGCATAACCAGTACCATTAAACCCTGTATTTGTATTTTCATTTAATACCCCTTCTACAGAACATGCTGCTTCTCCTTGAACTTTAAATGACGGGGTAGAATCCACAATCACAGTTGCTGTGCTTGAAGTGACCGTTGCCCCAGCATTGTCTGTGGCAACTGCAGTTATCGAATAAGTACCTGCTGCTACATTAGTCCAGTTAAAGGAATAAGGAGCTGTAGCATCTGTGCCAATCAAAGTAGTGCCGTGATAGAAAGATACAGAGGATATGGTTCCGTCAGCATCATTGGCAGTAGCAGCAATACTGATCAAAGCTGGAGCAAGATAGCTTGTATTGCTTAAAGGAGCTGTCAATGTTATAGTCGGCAATTTGTTTATAGGATCAAGAGATCCTACAATAGTAATATTTGGTTTAGCGGGCTCTTCCATTTGATCTCCTAAGAAAAAGCTTACATGAGGAGGTTGGTTGTAAGCTCCATTCTGCCATGCAAGAGCAACTCTATACTGAGGATCATGAACTAACGTTCTAAGTTTATAAGTGGTTGGAATTGTAGTGGTATAAATTCTTAAAGCACTATTGTCTGAAGTCCTGAAAATAACTTCTTCTCTCCAGTCACCAAGTATATCACCGCTTAAACAAGGAGTTGATTTGGTTCCATTGTTGGATGCGCAACCTGAAGCATTTAACAAAGTATTACCCTGGTATTTTGTAATAGAAGTACCATTTAATAATTCTCTGAGTAAATCTCCATCCCACCAGGAAAGGAAGTTACAGGAAGGAGGAGTTGGCAAGCCTGTCCTTTGACCTTTAGTATTGAACACTCCACTTACACCAGCACCGGCAGCCCATGATTCTGCTCCGGGAGATGATGCAGAAATATCAGCGCAAACACCTCTTCCAGGACCTTCACCATCAGCGCCTGCAGCAACGGAAGGGATAGCCCATATTTGTCTTTTACTTGTAGCATTATACATGTAAATACCTTCATCATCAAATCTTTCCTGAATATTTACTACTTCAATGCCAGGTACTGAGGGATCGAAATCAGAAACATGTCCAGCATCTCCGTGTCCATTACCTGTTGTATAAAAGGGTTTACCATCATCATCAATGACTGCTGCACCAGATATGATTTCATGCTTTCCATCATTATCCACATCTGCAACACTAAGACTATGATTACCTTGTCCTGCATAAGCACCGTTTCCTGAAGTATTGCTATCGAACGTCCATCTGTTGGTTAGTTTTCCATCTCTCCAATCCCAAGCAGCCATTACTAATCTCGTATAGTAACCTCTTCCGAAAAGAGCTGTAGGCCTTTTTCCATCAAGATATGCTACCCCTACTCTGAAGCGATCTATCCTATTGCCATATGTATCACCCCAAGAGCCTACATTTCCTCTTGCAGGTATGTAATTCGCCGTAGCCATTGCAGCTCCTGTAAGACCGTTAAATACAGTAAGATATTCAGGACCGGTCAATATATACCCTCCGCTGTTTCTATAATCAGCATTGGCATCTCCTATTACTTTACCTGTACCATCTACTGTTGCATCAGCAGTTTTACACATAAATTCTGCTTTACCATCTCCATCAAAATCATAAAAAGCCATCTGAGTATAGTGCGCACCTGCTCTGATGTTTCTACCTAGGTTAATCCTCCATAATCTTGTACCATTCAGTCTGTAACAATCTATATAAACTACATCAGTAACACCAGACTGAGAGTTATCCTTAGCATTGGTTGGATCCCATTTTAATAAAATTTCATAAACACCATCTCCATCTACGTCAGCAATGCTGCAGTCATTAGCATTATATGACCCTGATGGGGTTTGTATCGGCACGGATAAGTAGTTCTGTCCCCATGTTGCAACCGTTTCTGATGCAGCTTGCTCTACACCACCCACAACTGCTTTTACATTGTATTGAGCATTTGCAGGAGCGCCAGTATCTGTATAGTTTGTAACAGTTAGTGGATTTGTATTCACCTTAGTACCGTTACGATAAAGGTTAAATGTTATGTTATCTTCCGTTCCCAGCCAACGCCAGCTAACAAAGTTATTGCTACCCGAACGAACAGAAACAACTCCCCTGTTGAGCTTCTCCATGGCGTACTGACCTCTTGAATAAAAGGGCAATATTGAAAACCAAAATAGAAAAATGATTTTTGAAAGTTGAAATCTTTTCATGATACAAAGTTTAATTATGACCAAATCAAAACCTTTTCTAAAAGTCAACAGTATAAATAAGAGCCTAGGAAAAATAAATACTGTTTGCCTTTTTCAGTTTCTTGAGTAGTATACAATTCGCCAAATAGGAAGGTGAACAATTATTATTTAAAAAAATTTTATTCCTTTATATATTAAAAAAAGCTATCCCTATGGATTGCTTTTTAATTTTACCTTTAAAACTGATTTACAATTTTTTACTCCGCAAGTTGATAAAAAATAGAAAGCCGATTAAAAGTTATTTTTTTAATCTGAATAGCTGACGGCTTGAATCATGAAGGTATTTAATACAATATTTATTTTGAACGATTTCACTTCCTTCCAGCCTAACTTCCTTACCATCAACAAAAAGATCATATAATCTATCGTCCATTACAACAATTTGAAAATCACCTTCTGGTCCGGGAGTTATATTAAACTGGTTTCTGTTTACCCAATCCCACACTGTAACTTCAGGAATATTAGAAGTTTCCATATCCTTTGCCGTAACACATTCTTTTATACTTACATATAATATTGAAGGTGTAGCTGCACCAAGATATAAATTATAGTAAGGTACCAAATCAGTTAGCCTGAAAGATTTTCTTTCTACATATATATATCTGAGCTTGTCACCATTTCTTGATGTAATAATATATTCACAATCCCCATCCAGTTTTATTGTCGCTGTAGCTGTATTATTATCAAGAGTATCCAGTGTTTTTTCAGTCAAGTTGTTTATAAGTATTAAAGCTCCGCTGAAATTCTCTTTAGAAAATTCACCTTTAAACTGAAGACTTGCATTATAAATATGCTTTCTCTTTAAATAAATTATTTTGGAAATTTTATTAGTATATGCTGCATTACCATAGGTCGATATATTCAAGGTATCACTCTTATAATCATTCTTATAGATAATCAATCTATATGCATGACCAGGACGGAGATTTGCTTTAATTGAATTTGGTGAAGAACCAGGTAAACATCTAATAGGTATATTTAATTCCGCATCAACAAGACTGGCAGTATAATCAACCAATTCCTTTTTATCAAAATCATCAAAAATGCTAAGATCAAAAAACACTTTATTCTCGGTATACATGTAAAGATCATCATCTCCATTGCTCTTTCTGTTAGAAGAAAAATAACCTGTCTTAGCCTTTTTATTATAACTGAAGCCAAAGTCATCAAGATTAGAATTCACAGGGAATCCCATATTTACAACCATGCTATCTTTAAACAGAAGATCGATATAATAAATATCCAAACCTCCCATTCCATACTTACCATCTGATGAGAAAAACAAAATATTATCATCCGTTAAAAACGGATATTTCTCATCTCCTTTGGTATTGACTTTAGGCCCAAGATTAGCTGGCTCTGACCAGGAACCATTCTTCAATAGGCTCATATAAATATCAGTCCCGCCATAGCCACCTTGTTTATCTGAAACAAAAAACAATTGTTTTCCATCCGTGCTTATTGCGGGATGACCAATTGAATATTCAGCATTATTGATGGATATAGGAGAAAGGTATTTCCATTTTTTTAACGATTCATCAAATTCACCGGAATAAAGTTCCAATCTGTAAGGTTCCTGATCTCCTTTTACACAAATGTTAACAATTGCTTTAAGACTATCATAAAATGCAACAGGTCCAATATGAAGTACATTTTCTTTATCGAAACTTACTTTAACAGATTTACTCCAACCAGTATCATTTTTTTGGGAATAATAAATATGTGCAAAACCACCGTTATTTAAAGCATTATACTTCCGAACTACTGAAGTATCTTCTTCCTCAGTAACATAAAACATTCCTTTATTCAATTGAGCAGGACAGTACTCAGAACCAGAAGTATTGAAAGGCAAACTAAAAATGTTATAATACAGACTATCTCTGAAAAGATTATTTAATACAATCCTTGAATGAACTTTTGTAAAAATTGTATCTGCCTTTGGATCATTGATTGCCCGTAAAGTATTGAAATAATCTATACTATCCTGAGAATTCAAAACATGCCCGGATAACTGAATATTTTCAAAGCACCTTTTCGCCTCTTCATATCTGGACATTTTTTTAAAGAGTATGGCAGCCTTTCTGTTAAGATCACAATCTTTAATATTTTTCTTTTTCTTTAAAGCTTCTGCATACAGGTCAGCTGCTCTTGCATAAACCAGCTTTTGATAATAATAATCCGCACGATTTTTAAGGCTGTTAACATCAGTAAAGACAGACTGAGCAAAAACCGCTTTAACTTTTATTAATAAAAACAATATGACCAGCAACCTCTTCATCTCATTAAAAATATCTTGGCATATATGCATTATCCTTAAAAAAGACAAACCTGTAACTCAGCTTAAACTCATGGCTGGCCCCTGCAACTGAACTGAAACGGGAGAATGGAGCATCATAAGAATAGCCAGCCTGAAGCTGATTGGTAATTTGAGCCTGAACAATAAAATTTAAAGAAGTCCCTACTCTATAGCCTAAACCTAGCCATAACACATCATTCAAAATAAAGATATTATTTATATCTAACTGGGCGTTACTACCATTCACATATTTAACAAGAAAGCCGGGAAGATATTTAACCTGATAAGATAATTTAAATACATATCCTCCATGAATAAATATATGCCTGTATTTAACAGCTTCACCATCTTCATTAATTCTAACTTCCAGAAGATCTGGAACGGATGCTCCCAGATAATACTTTGGAGAGTACCAATAAATCCCGGCACCAACACCGGGTGCAACATATATAGATTTATCACTACTCATATCAGGATCGTTGGCTTGCTTGGTCTGAATCCTGCTGAATCTTGAGACCATCTGCACAAATCCCCCCTCTAATCCAAGAGACAACTTTGAATTATTATTGAAGCTTATCCTATATGCATAAACACCATACAAGCCAGTCTTTCCCGTAACGCCTATTTTATCATGTACCGCCAATAGGCCAAGCGCAATCTTTTTTTTCTTAACAGGACTATGTATTGAAAATGTTTGAGTAGAAGGAGCTCCATCAATATCCATCCATTGCTTTCTATAAACTGCAGTAGCATTCAGATCTCCCTGACTTCCGGCGTAAGCAGGATTAATGATTAATGTATTAAAAATATACTGACTATACATTGGTTCATTCTGAGCATGCACAAAACCAGACTTGAGAAGAAACATCATGATTAAAACCATGTAATTCTTCTTTCTGATGAACAGCCTCAAATATAAATTACAATTCAACTTTAGTCTATCTGTTAATTACTACATATCCCTTCATAACCGGATTCCCTTCACCCAAATTAATTACATAAAAATAAGTGTCGTCTTCTAAAGGTACTTTTCCAGCAACATTACTTTCTCCCTTCCACACTTTGGATTCATTATTATATGAATTATTTCTATATACCAACTGTCCCCAGCGATTATATATTTCCACTTTGTTATCAGGATATAAATCAATAAAATCTATAATCCACTCATCATTGATATTATCTCCATTCGGAGTAAATCCGTTATAAACCTTAACTTCGGAAGCATCAACAATCCTTATCTCTGCAGCTTCAGAATACCTGGCAGGACAACTGCCTCTTTTGACATAGGCCCTGTAATAAGTCGTTTTTAACAAGTTATTATAAACACAAGAAGATTCCGAGGACTTTATAATTTGCCAGTCTGTAGTAAAATTATCTTTTGAATATTCCCAGAACAAAATTGTTCCTTTATAATCTTTTAAACGGAGAGTATCTTTATTCAAATGAGCACGGACACTCGCTGATGATTCAACTATACCGCTTTTGGTCAATGAATCTATATCTATTACAGTTACAGGAGAATAGAATGTTTTACCACAATCATTTAATAAAACTCTGTAATAAGTTTTCTTCTTAAGATTTATATATTCATTAGAAAAGCTGGTATTAACAATAGATGTAAAAGTCTCAAAATTATCTGTCGATAGTTCCCACCTCTCAATTGCTGAATGGTATTTAGTAATATAAACTTTGCCTTTATTAGATTCAACACAAACAGAAGAAGCATTCTCCATTTTTCCATTACCTGGAAATACATCTCTATCAGGTTCACATGGCAAAGTTAGCATGACGGGAAGCCATCTATCTACGTGATCATTAAGCCCCAGCTGGCCGAGAGGATTTCCACCCCAAACGTAAATTTCATTTTTATCATTTCTCACTATGCAATGAATATCTCCGACAGATATATAATTAATATCTTTCAAATCTCCGGTACCTGAAGGGTCTTTAACCTTTACCGGGAGAGCAGAATCCAGAGTATCATTTTTACCAAGCTGACCATAATCATTAAGTCCCCAGGCGCAGACAGTCTTGTCAGACATTAAAGCAAGAGCTACACCTTGCCCACCTGCGATAGCAACAACACCGGACAAATGCTTGGTACCATCAGTACTCCTAACATAATCAGGTAACAGGCGATCGGTTTTATTCCCAGTACCAAGCCTGCCGTCCCAGTTAGGTCCCCAGACCCAAAGAGTATCACTGTTAGATAAGGCATACGAATAATTATCCGCAGCTTCTATTTTTATAATATTATTCAAAACAGACTTTCCTGATTTATCCTTAACAGGTATGGCATATGCTGAATTTGTTTTATTACTCTGACCAAGTTGGCCTACATGGTTTTTTCCCCAGCCCCATACGCTGCCATCACATAACAAAGCAATGCAAAATGTACCACCTCCGCTGATTGCTTTTACATTCTTCAAAGTATCGCCAGGTGCCTTTAACACATATGAAGGATAATATACAGGATCAGTAAAATTACCAGTACCTGTTTCCCCATTGGCATTGCCACCCCAACTTAACACCTTACCATCATTTGTTAGCGCATACCCGGTTGTATTTCCTGTCGAAATCTGCTTTATATTACTCAAATGTCCTAAACCTCCAACACCTTTTACGATGTAGGGAGTAAGTCTTTTGTTCAATGTCCCATCACCCACCTGACCGCGATCATTGGGCCCCCATGATAAAACTGTGTCTCCTGAATTGGTAAGCGCCATAAAAGTTGTTACTCCTTCCAAAGATACCTGTTTACATCTGGGAGGTATTCCTCCATTTATACCGGAAATCAGGATAGGCACATTGGAAGGAACTAAGGAACCTATTCCAAGCTGTCCAACGTTATTTTCACCTGTTAAAAATACTCTTCCATCTTCACACAAAAAAGCAGAGTTATCATCACTCGCAGAAAAAAATACATTCTGGCCCTTAGCTTCTGATAAAGCAAGAGTAGCAAATAATATACTAAACAGAAGAGCTCTGAAATGCATCTAAAGTACCTACAATTTCAAATTTAACCTAGTGACTAAAACATGAATATTATTTACATTCTATTGAAGGAACCTCTACTTTAACATTCAACCTGCGAACACAACCTTTGGCATCTTTTACAAACAAACTGTACTTTCCTTGTTTAAGGTCTCCGATAAATGGTTCAGAAATAAATTCCCGATTGGGATGTATTGAAAATTCAAACGGTGCTTTACCATATTTAATGGTGTTCAAATCAACTTCAATAGCACCATTACTTTGATCAGTGCATGCAGCTCTTGCCTGACAAGAGAAACTGATCAACGTGTCTTTACAAATATCATGATCATTATTTATAGCAGCATTTTTTTCCAGACTATCTTCTGGCAAAAGTTCAGGAATATTATTCCAGGCTGCAGTATCGATTTCATTATTTTCAGAAACAGAAGTAACAGTATCAGTTAGTACCGGATTGTTTTTGGGTTCGGGCTTAACTTGCTCATCTGATTTAAGAAAGAAGTACAATAAAACAGCAATTAAAACCAATGCTGCGCCGCCTCCAAAATACTTCCAGCCATTATTCTTATTACCGATATATTTACTACCGCTAAGATCCTTGTGCATTCTGGCTTTTAAATCAAGGAGATTTTGACCTACGACAATCTGATAGCTTATATTTTGTATTTCAAACTGCTCAGCAAATTCCTTATTCGACTTAAGCCTTTCTTCAAAATCAGATTTCTCCCCTGCGCTCATCTCTCCATTGAGATAGCGATCTATCAATTCATATGTATAATCGGGGAGACTCATTGCTTAAATAATGATATGATGTGAGAATTATCTTTTACCAGATTGAACAGTTTTTGCCTGCATCTGTAACTATATGTTTTAGCTACCTGATCACTCGAGTAGCCCATTTTTACAGCTATTTCTTTAAGACTGATTTTATCATATATAGTATACATCAGAAGCTTCTTACATTCTTCGCCAACCCTATCCATTATATCTTCTATTGCTTTAGCCTTCTCTGCTGTAATCATATCCGCCAATACATCCGTACCTTCTTCTTCACTGTCATCAAACTCAGTTGTATTAACAAGTCTATTATCCCTCTTTGCCTTATTGATCCAAAGATTCCTGGCCACACTAAACATAAAGGCTCCTATTTCCTTCCTTTCATCAAACTTATTAAGTTTGACCTGATTATAAAATATCACTACGGTATCTTGAAATATATCCTTCGCATCCTCATGAGAGCCACTATTGTTGGTGATATATTTTTTGATATGAGGAAGGACATCTTTATACAGATTACTCAGAACAGATTCATTATCTCCTGTTCTGATCGCCTTCAGTATTTCTTTATCATTTAGCCTTCTCATTTCTTATACAAAGATGGTAAGGAAAATGTGAACAAAGAGTTTTTGCTTAATACTCTGAACTCGAGAACTAAGCATATTCTTTTTTATAAACAGACTAGACGGATTCATCAAATTTATATTTTCTAAAAGATCTCAAACTAAAATCTTCTGTTCTTATGATTTAAAGTGATGTTATACTTCTATAAGATTATTTAAATAATTCTTATGAGTGACACCCAAAACTATTAAAACACTATTAATAAATCACTTAGGGTATACGAATTCTCTTCATTGCAGTTTGTTTTACTTATCCGATTTTTAAAATAAAAACCCTATACCCATTACAACTGAAATAACAGAAGGTGAACAACATTTTAAAAAAGTTGCGATCAGAGCAGTAATTTAATTTAGAAGGCCTGTTTAAATTAAAAATCCCTGCCTTATTTTAGAAGACAGGGATTTTTAATTTCAATAATCCGGAACCATGACCTACTCAATATCAACAAATTAAACTAACTCTTATATTCAGACTATAACAGAATGAATCTTCAGGATCCTATTTTTTAATAATTCGCAAAGTCTTGATACTTTTTTCTGTTTTTAATCTTAGCACGTAAACACCTGGTAATAGTTCGCTTCCCCCCAGACCTGTTTCAAAACCTTTTCCCGATTCAATTTCTTTACCGGAAAGATCATAAAAAGAATAGGTATAATTTCCCGAAGTTCTTAATACAATAGAACCTGTAAATGGATTAGGATAACAAATAACATTATTGGAACTAAGATCTTCAGCTAAAATGCTGGTGACCACACATGATCCTTCCGAGACTGAGTTATCTGTAAAACCGATATAATCAAGGTTTGGCAAGCCATCAGCAGTTTTTGCGGCTAATCTGACCATATTATTTCCATAATTAAGATAAACATCAGCCTCTAAAGTAATCCATGTTGTAAAGTTTCCTGTAGAAGGAAAAACAAGTACATTGCTCTGTTCAATGGAGTTAATTACAATACCGGAAGATCTACTTGTGGCACCTCCATTCGCATATCTGATCAGGAGTTTATAATTTCCGGACGCCTCTGCATTAAATGAAAAAGTTGCAGACTTTCCAATAGCATTATCGGCATTCACATATCCACTACCTTCAAAACCTGCATTGGTAGATTCATTCCGGATACCATCTACTTCACATGCTTCCTCAGCCTGAAGTTTACCTACACAAGCTTTTTTACCAGTATTGCCACCAACGCAAACTCCGCATGCATCCAAAGTTGCGGTGCCATTCAGAACATTTGCACAATCCACACAACTTGATTCTGTTTTCCCACAACCGCAAACTCCCGGCTCTGATTTATATTTATCATCAGGGCATAGGTCTGTTTTGTCTGATACATATCCTGAAGGCTGTGTGCATGATGATTGAGAGACTACAGGATCTCCTTTTCCATCTCCATCAACATCTGCATACCATGTAGTTTTGGCTTGAACTGAAACTACAGTTGCAGGTGAAACAGCCTTGCAACCACTAACATTGATTACTTCTACGGTATAAGTACCTGCATTTGCAGCTACATAAGTCTGGGAAGTTCCTACCTGAGTAGTTTCATTCTTCCAAATATAAGATGAACCAGAGGATGAAGTTAAAGTAACACTTCCTCCTTCGCAGAAAGAGGTGGATCCAGAAGCCGAAATAATTGCAGAACAGGTAGTAGTTGCTCCTTTATAAATAGCTGAATATGATGTTGAAATTGCTCCAGACTTAATTGTTGTAAGCGTTGCAGTTGATAATTGACCTCCCGAAGCATTGTTCCATTTCTGAAAGGTTCCACTGGTTTTGGGCAAAGTCTTTAAAGTTATAGTAAGGCCTTCAGGATAGCTTGCAGTCCGTGTGGTCGCCAAATCCGAACCAACAGGATTTACACTGACACCTATCTGATATCTTGGTTTTATATAAGGAATAAGTTTACTAACATTTGCATCTGACTTCAGCTCTTCGATCCCCTGCACCACGAGATTCGCCATTGCTATAGCACCCATCTCCTGAAAATGAACATCGTCCGTATTTCCATTAGGATAGTTAGGATATTCTCCGGCAACGTAATTATTGTACCAGAAACGAGTAGTATAGGCCTGACCTGCAGCTTCCATCTGCACTTTTGCCTTTGCATCCAAATCTATCAAAGGAACTTTCAGATTGTTTGCAACAGTGCGCACGGCAACAGGATGATCATGATATGAATCATAAACTGTTCCATCAGCATTCCAGGCATTTCTTCTCAACGTAGCGACAAGAACAGGATAAGCACCTTTGGCTTTCGCTTCATTTACAAACTTTGTCAAATACTCTTCGAACACTCCTCCTGTTGGAGCATACCGGGCTGCATCTGCTTTATTTCTATCGTTTATCCCAAACTGAATAAATACATAATCTCCCGGCTGCAAAGCATTTCTAACTGCAGGCCAGAAGTTGTTGTAAAAACTTTTTGAGCTTGTACCTCCAACAGCTTTATTAATCACTTGAACATTATTACTGTTAAAAAAGAAAGGCAAAACCTGCCCCCATCCTTTTCTCGGATAATATCCGTCATTATAGTCCTGAACAGTAGAATCGCCTATGGTATAAATTTTTATAATTGCTCCAACTGAGTTGATTGCTATAGTTATATCTTCTGTATGTGTATATCCTGACTCTTCTGTGATCTTCACAGAGTAATTGCCTCCATCATCAACTGAAAGAGATTGATCAACTCCTCCTTCAATAAGTTTTCCTTCTTTAAACCATTGATACGAGCAGCCATCCGGAGCTATCAATGATTTCAATTTATTATCTGCTACTATTCCTTTTCCGGAAAAACAATAGCCCAATGCAGGTGATAATAATAAAATGAATAATAAAGCGAAGAATATTTTTTTAGTATTTCCCATTGTTAAGATTGATTCTTATACACCATTTATCTTTTAATAATGCGTACAGTCCTTGTAGACTGAAAAGTCTGCAATTTTATTGTATAAATGCCAGGTAACAATTCATTACCTGCAAACCCTGACTTAAATCCTTTACCAGATTCAACTTCTTTGCCGGTAAGATCATAAATAGAATAAGAATATTCATGAGGGGCTTGCAAAGTAATTGCTCCTGTGAATGGATTTGGATAGCAAAGACTTTCATCCGAACTCATATTTTCTAAATAAACTCCTGTTACCAGGCAATGACCGGCTGTAATAGCATTTTCTGTAAAACCAATAAAATCAATATTTGGTAATCCATCAGCAGTCTTTGCAAACAACCTGACTATATTATTACCTACATTGAGATATACTTCTGATTCTAATGTTGACCATGTTGTAAATGTTCCTGTAGAAGGAAATGCAGGTACACTGTTTTGTTCTATAGAATTAACCGAAACTCCGGAAGAGCGACTAGCCATACCACCATTTGCATATCTGATCAATAGTTTATAATTTCCGGAAGTTGCTGCATCAAAAGAAAAAGTAGCTGATTTGCCAATGGCATTTTCAGCATTCACATAACCTGTGCCTTCAAATCCTGCATTTGTTGTTTCATTGCGGATACCATCAACTTCACAGGCTTCTTCTGCCTGAAATTTATATAAACAAGCTTTTTTCCCAGTGTTCCCTCCTACACAAACGCCACACGCATCCAAAGTTGCAGTGCCATTCAAAACATTTGCACAATCCATACAACTAGTCTCTGTTTTTCCGCATCCACAATTTCCAGGCTCTGATTTATTTTTATCATTCGGACAAAGATCTGTTTTGTCTGCTACATAACCAGTAGGCTGAATGCATGATGATTGTGAAACTTTTGAATCTCCTTTTCCATCTCCATCTGCATCTGCATACCAGATGGTATTGGTTTGTGCAGTTATAGAAGTTGCTACTGACAAAGCTTTACAACCACTGGCATCTGTTACTTCCACAGTATAAGAACCAGAAGTTTTAGCAACATAAGTCTGTGTAGTTGCTACCTGAGTAGTTCCGTTTTTCCAAAGATAAGATGAACCAATAGAAGATGTTAGTGTAACGCTTCCTCCTTCACAAAACGTAGTTGCACCGGAAGCACGGATGGTTGCAGAACAGGTTGTTGCTCCTTTATAAATTGCACTATAGTTGGTAGCTGCCGCACCTGATTTAACAGTTGTAAGTGTAGCAGATGATACTTGTCCACCTGCTGCACTTTTCCATAGCTGAAAGGTACTACCTGTTTTAGGTAAGGTTTTTAAAGTAACCGTCAGGCCTTCCGGATAGCTTGCTGTACGGGTTGTCATCTGATCTGTCCCAAGAGGATTGACATGTACTTTTATTTCATACATAGGCTTCAGGAATTTAGCCAAACTAACCATGCTAGCATTACTGGTTAATTCTGAAATACCCAGAACCACCATCCTAGCATTCTCTATAGCGCCCATCTCCTGAAAATGTGTCCCGTCTGTAATTCCATTAGGATAGTTGGGATATTCACCTGCAGGATATGTATGATAAACAAACCTCGTGATATAATTTTGTCCCAAACCTTTATATAGATTCCAGGACTTCATATTAAGATCAATAAAAGGTACGTTCAAAGCTGTAGCAACTTCAAGCATTCCTCCACGATAGTTATTACCGGTTTCTGTAAAAACATTACGCATGGTTCCATTGCTCCATGCGTTCATTACCATAGGAGAAACAAGGACTGGTATAGCACCTTTGGCCCGACTTTCATTGACATAAATGGTTAGAAATTTCTTATAATCCTCAACTGAGGTATATCGTTCAGCCTTTGAAAAATCTCTGTCGTTATGCCCGAATTGAATGAATACATAATCTCCCGCAGCCAAAGCATTTTTCACAGTTGTCCATCTGCCTTCTTCATAAAAGCTCCGGCTGCTTCTCCCTCCTATTGCCCTGTTGTCAATCTTAACATTAGCACTATTGAAAAAATAAGGTAGCATTTGCCCCCATCCTGTCATAGGATAGGTCGATGCTGCATAATTACAGACAGTAGAGTCACCTATCAAATATATAGTTATAACAGCACCAGTTGCATCAATAGCTAGCAATACTCGCTGATAAGTTGAAATACCTTCATCATCAGTCATCAAAACCGAATATTCACCGGTTTGTGAAGGTTTTAAAACCTGATCATCCTCAGCATTTATTTTCTGACCATTATAAAACCATTGATAACTGCAAGCATCAGGAGCAATCAGTGCCTTTAAATTTTTATCATAACTTATTTTATTTATCTCCCCGGAATATGCTGAAAGAGAAATGAAAGTTAAACTAATAAGAATAGCCAGTTTACCGGCTTTAGTAATTTTTAGAAGGAGTCCTTTCATATATGGATTAATCTTAAACAACCTGAAAATTAATCCATATACAATTTGAGAGATTAAAGGGTAACAGATATCGGGATTTTTTTTAAAAAAGAAAATTCGAAGTTCCCCAAAGTTCCATAATCTCCTTCTTACCAAACACTTATACTTGGAAATTCCTATGATGCAGATATTAGATCACAGAGGTACATAAGGAGACTTAGAGAAACACAGAGGTTTTTATGCACAATTTTAGAATATTAAACCTATGGATAATTGAACCTAGAAGCAATTAATACGAAAAAACTAAAGCTTTTTGATTCTGCCAATATCCAAATACCAAGAGCAATCAAAAATACGGGAAGGATTATATGTCCATATTTACCCAATACCTTTTCAACAAAAGGATGTTTAACAAAATAAAAAGCAAGAACACACCAAACAGCAATCATCACCATAAACACTATGACAAATAGCATAATAGTGGTTAGTGAATTACTTGCAAACAAAGGAGTATAAACGCCCAGATTATCTCCGCCATTTGCAATTGTTACTAAAGCTACATTTAAATATTGAATCTTAGTCTTAGAAGCACCTTCAGCATTTTGTGTTTCATCATTATCAGATTTAAAAAGAGCTATGATCCCTTTCAATCCAAGCACTATCGGTATAATACCAAGTAATCCAATCCATCTTGGTTCAACCACCTTCCCAAGAATAAACCCGGAAAGACTAATGATCACTAATGTCATCACTCCCAAATACTGACCTATAACGACATTGCTCTTTTTATATGCAGGGTTGGAAAAATACATACTGAGAATCATGAGATCATCAATATTAGTTAAAGCAAATGTTGTTATTGCCAGAATGATTGATGGCAAGTAAATTTCCATATCTGAAAATCAATCAATCATAAAAATAATAAATAACGACATCCAGATAACATTCAAGGGCCACAGCCAGAATACCCAATTTGTGTTATTTCTTTCAAACTTTTTTATGGCAAAATTATCTATTTGCTTAAATAGTAAAGCTGCTCCAATTTGCTTATCTCCTGAGATAAAATCGTTTTTTCGTTCAAGTATAAATTTGGCAATAGGAATCTTTTTTAACAGGTGGATAATTGCTAATCGAAGAAAATAAGGCATTGATTTAAAGCTTTCATTTACCTCTTTCGCAAAGTCTATAAAATTTGTAAGCTCTTTATTGCTGACCTTTGATTTACCTTTGAGATAACCAGTTACTTTTTCCACCGCTATTTCACATAGCCTTTTAACAAGGGGCTTCGCACTTTCGTATACCAAATTCATAGTTTCTGTTCTTATAAACAGATAAGCCCAGTACCCGGCATTGATAGTAAGCCCTATTCCAAAACACAGAACTATAAAAACATAAAATAATTTTTCTCCACTAAAATCTGTTGCAAAAAGTCGAAATAGAGAATAACCAAAAAGAACCGTATTGGTCAATGCAAAAAATGTAATGATTAAAGCAAATCTTTTACGGCCTTTGATTTCATAATCCCCTCCTCCTAAAATCAGGCTGAATGGATTTTCAAGGAGAGAAAGAAGGTTATCAGTTTCCCCTATATTGTCAAGGCTATTTCCAAAATCAATTTCAAACTCCTTTTCAAATTCTTTTTCTTTACCATTAGAATAAGAACTTCCGTAGATTGTTAATTTTTCTTTCATAAGCAATTAAATACTTTTCAATACAACAGTAAGACAAAGTATTGCAGGTATACAATTATAAAATAAGGAATATGAAGTTATGAAAAATTTCTAACCAATGGAATAAAATGATTTAAGCGGAGAGATAGATGAGATAGTCTCTTTGAGGAAACCATGCAGACTATAAACCATCCATCCCTCATCTGCAAAGTGTTACAATTCTTAACAGTTTCTTTTTAAATAACTGGAGTATCCTCAAAAAAGAGGCTCAGGTTTTTAAACCTGAGCCCTGAAAAACTAAAACTAACTATAATAAACTTGGAAAATTGACTGAGACTTTATTAAGTTCTAACAATAACAGACTGAATACCAAAGATCATTCTTTAATAAACTTCATAATAGTTTTATTTGAACCTTCCTGTATACAAATGGCATAAAAGCCAGGAAGCAGGTTATCAATATTTACATCAGCTCCGGATGTCCCTTCCCGCACTTCTTTTCCCGAATAATCCATAATACTATATGTAAATTTATCTGATACTCCGGATATCTGTATAGAACCTTTCGCAGGATTAGGATACAAAGTAATGCTGTTCTTTGTAGTACTGACAATAGAAGTCACCACAAATGACTCCAATCTTCCTAGTCCGAAAGTTGAAGGGTTTGAATAAGAATTATCCTGTGTCGCAAACCAGGTAATTTTGCCATCTCTTAAAGCCTGATCACTATCATTGATATGGAAATCCATTCCTATGTTTTTTCGATCTGATGGACTGACACCTATTAAAGACCATGGAATAGATGCTTCCAGTATATATCCAGTGCTGTTTTGAGTAGCTTTTGCTATAATTCCCGTTACTGATTTACTATGCCCTTCCTGAATCTGAGAAGCATCATATCTGATTACAAATTGAAAATCGTTAGCATCATAACTTGTTGCCTTATCATTGTTTCCATCAATGTATAGTTCCACACCATCGTTCTCCCAGAAGTTTGTTGACGAAGCCCTCTTCTGACTATCAGTAACATTGTATAGTACATACAAATTCTGATTATCATAAAGTACATTAACTTTTGCACTCAGATCTGCATCATTATCGACTGTCAATATTTTATTTTTCAGCTGATATGTATTGGAATTGCTCCAGATAGGATCTTCTGCGCCATCTATTACAACTGGGGTTTCAGTCTTTACTACTTTAACTCCCAGAAAATCTGTAACGGTAAGTGTTATAATATTACTTGTAACTGTACCTAATTTATTTGATACTACAACTTTAAAAGTGCTTTTATCATAAGCAGCATCAACATTTGCAATAGTAAGCGTAGCTGAACTTGCTCCGTAAATAATCTGATCATTTCTATACCAGACATATTTAAGATCGGTACCGCTCGCAGCAATAGTTAATGTTAGTGTTTGATTTTGAGCAATGGTCGTATTACTTAGATTTCCTGTAATAGATGGAGCAGTATCTTCTGTCGGAGGAAGTAAGGTTAGCATTTTTTGTGCATATCTTGTACCAAGCAATCTGTATCCTGCAGAAGTAAAATGTAAATTATCAGACTGATCAGTACAACCACTTGAAGAAATAACATGTGCCGTTGGAATTGTATTTGGCAACTTGTCTATAATAGAATTATGTCCGGCACAAAGACCACCCTGGGCTGCATCCACAACCTGACCTACAAGTAAAGGAACATTTGCAGCGGTAAGTCCAAGATCTTTTAATAGGTTTTCATATACCCCTTTTACTTTATTTGGCCATGTTGACTCTCCGCTATTTGATTCACCCTGATGCATCAGTATACCTTTTATCACACCATCCTTTTGGGCAATCTTGGCTAATTGAACAAGTCTTCCATAAGGATTACCACCATATTGAGCAATAATATCTTTCATCCATTGTTGCTCACCAGCAGCATAGCTAGCATAATTCACCTTATCAAAGAGTTCTATCTTACAGCCTGCAACAGCAACATGAACAATTCCAACCTTTATATTGGATGGAAGATTTTTAACCATCTCACGGCCGAAATAATCAGCAGGTCCAAGTTTAGTGTTACATCTCGAAAGAGGTGGTGTAGCAGTCCTCCAGGTTTCCTGAGGCTGACCAGAACAATTAACAGCCTGCATAATCCTAAACCTGCTATCTACAGATTGATCCTGATTTTCTATAGTACCTTGCCCTTCCATGTTAGATTGTCCGAAACACAGATAAATATGAAAATTAGGATCCTGGGCATTTACAAAGAAATGACTGCCCATAAATAGTGAGAATAATATGAGTCCTTTAATTAGTGTGGTTTTCATCTTAATGAATGTTGTAAAGTTTTATAGAGAATCCTTCTAAACTCTATGGTTATAAAACGAACTAATAAGCTATTAGCCAGACTCCTTTAGTATTTTCCAGAGATTTAAGCTTTACACTGAACCTAAAAAAAGGTAAACATTCAAAATAATTATTTAAAAAAATGGGGATGATAGAAAGCACTAAGAAGGAAATCAAAAGAACTATGGCCTTATAAAACAAAAACTAGGCACATTACCTGACCTTTGTTGATATTATAAGTCATATCAATGGTATTACAATAAACTAATGCGGCTATAAATCAGAAATATTGCTATCACTGCTCCTGTGAAAGAAAATAGATATTTCCATTTATTATGTGTAAAAGATTTAAATCGATTGAGAAGAAAATAAAGAGAAAAGAAAGCACAAACAATCAGCATTTGTCCCACTTCCAGCCCAATGTTAAAAGCAAACAGCGGAAACGTGATGCTTTGATTGCTTCCCATCAATGCAGAAAAAAAGTTTGAAAACCCCAATCCATGAATAATTCCAAAAAGCAGAACAATTAAGTATCGGAATGTATTATTTCTAATAGACTCTGAAGCATAAAAAATATTAGTAACCGCAGTACAGAGAATCGTCACAGGAATTAAAAATTCAACTAGCTGACTGTTAGCAGAGACAATGTGCAGAGCTGAAAGAGCCAAAGATAATGAATGACCTATTGTAAATGCAGTAACGAGAATTGTTACCTTCTTCCATTCAGAAACAGAATAAACGGCGCAAAGCGTCATTAAAAAAACAATATGATCTATACCTTGAAAATCAGAAATATGCTCAAGACCTAACTGAAAATATATGCTAAATTGGTTCATCTCACATGCATTTTTTTTACTATAGACTTATACACTTGAGAAAACGAAAAGTAATTCAATAATCATTTTTTTTATAAAGAACCACAAGAATGTTTTAATCAGACATTGATAAATTATAATAAATTTTACCTGCATTTTATTGGTTTACTCTACAAGAATTCGTTTAACAACAACCTCATTTTGTCTGATATACCTAAGAAGATAAATACCTTTATTAATTGAGGGAGCAATGACAATACCTTCCTTGTGTAACTCACAGCTTTCAACAACATTTCCCTTCATATCAATCCATTCTACGATGGAATTCTCCATCACTCCCGGTAAATTAACTATCTCATTCTGTTTTACAGGTACTGGAGATATTGACAATTTATCATTACTGGTATTAGATTGCATATTTGAGGTAACACTACCTTCAACAACATCGGCAAGTCTGGTTGAAATAACAATATCATCGAACCATATATAAGAATCAACAAGCGGAGCCCAGTCAGCAGTACTTCCACCATGGAATGTAGAAAAATAAAGGGCATCAACTTTATCTCCATTAGTTACAAACTGTATCCTTGAAAGCTTGTCTACCAATGCACCGCTATAAAGCCTTATCTGTGCATGCTGATCATTAATCCACATTTCTACTTCACCGTCTTTATTAACACCACTATTTACTTTAACCCTCTGAGAAATTTTATACCATTGACCTTTCTCAAAGTATAAAGTCTTTCCATCTACAACTGTATCATAATTATCCCCGCAAGGTGGATTAACTTTATTCAAATGATATAGGTAAATAACAGCTTTACCATCAGTTCGCCTCATTAATCTTGCCGTAAATCCATTGCTACCAGTGCAGGTTGCACAACCACTACAACGGCCTCCACCAGAGTCCTGGTAATTTACCGCCTTCACTGGATGCTCCCCAGCTAAAGTCTTCACTGAAACGAACATAATAAGATGCAAAATATTCTTCTTGTGGAGGAACCATTAAAGGTGCTTGCCCTCCTGTATTTGCTGTTCCGAATTGTCCTTTGGGATAATAAAGACGAAGAGCATTTGAACCGCTTTGGGAGAATGCATCGTCCACAATAGCTCTATTAACATCAAATCCATTGACCCAGGGAACTGTAAAGCCTGCTGATTGCCATTCTGCTTTAGTAAAATAGGATCCCTTTGAAAATTGCTCAAAATCTGACGATTCAACAACCTGACCAAATACATTTATTGAAAGAAACAATAAGAAAAGCAGGCTACAACTAAGCAAAAGACTATGTTTCAGGGACATAATTTTTCAGATTAATATTAAGAGGAGATGATAAATAAATATACTGTAAAATAAATTTATAGTTACGAATTGAATTTCAAAGGTACTTAAGAACTACTTATTTGAAGTCTTAAGATTTATCCTAAACATTAGATTTTTTATTACATTACATAATTAAATTCATTATTGCTGGTAGGAGACAAATTTTAATACAACTTTTTAAAATAAATACATATGAATATTCTTGATGCCCTTATCTTTTTGGGTGAGCTTTTAGCTTTAACACCAGATAGAAAATCCGACAAAAGATCTATTTTAGAAAAATCTAATTCCATAGTTCAAAAACTGATTACACTATTTATCACTCTAGCAATTATCTTTTTGATAGTAGAAATAAACTTCAAATATCTCCCTTACAATCTTTGCCTTACTCCTCTGCTGGTTTCTGTAATTACCATGTCCTTATCCATTGGATTTTCTATTTTATTAAACAGAGTTTATAACATACAATATACTTATAGCTCCTTCATTGTACTGATCATAACAATGGCCCTATTCTTAAGTTCGCTGACCTTTACAATCAACAGGATGGCAGATCAAAAATTATTTAAAATTATTCCATATTCTCAAGCCCTTAAAGATTAATATATTCTTTTATATCATTCAATTATAGAAAAACAATAATTCTCACATTACTAAATAATATTTCTTAAAAGAGGGAATGTATGATCCGAATAGTATTTTTTACAATTGGTTCTCTACTCTCTTTGCAGATGCAAGCACAAGTCACGCTAAACAGTAAATATGAAGGAACAGACCTTTACTTTCAGAATCCATTCAGTGATGACAACTACAATACATATTGTATTGATTCTGTTTTTATAAATGAAAAAAAAGTATTCGATCACATCGATAGCTCAACATTTAAGGTTGTCCTTTCAGATTTGGATCTTCATGATACTTTTCAAGTGAAATTATTTCATAAGAAAACATGTAAACCAAAACTATTAAACATAAATCTTGCTTGTCATCACATAAAAAAATTTGCTTTTAAATCCCTTGAAATAAAACAAAATTATCTCTTCTGGACGTGCACAATAATTCCCAAAGGAAAATTTCAAATCGAGCGATTTGATTATAACTCATGGGTCATTAACAAAGAAGTCAAAGTATCTGACACGACAAAATATTCTATCCTTCTTAAACACTATTCCGGACTTAATAAGTACAGAATTAAATTTTTGCAGGAAAATGGGGAAGTAGTTTATTCAAGTGCACTAGAAATAAATTCAGATGTTCCTTGCCTCAATATTCAAACTATCAATAAGCAACTTTTATTCTCAGGAGAGTTTGACTTTGAAATATTGAATACTTATGGTAACAGTCTTTTAAAAGGCTCCGCTTCAGCAGTTGATCTCTCCTTCCTTTCCAATGGAATTTACTTTTTAAATGCAGATAATAAGACTTATAGAATAAAAATCAAAGAGGGGAATATAAAGATAAAAAGCCCTTAAAATCATTCTTAAATGCTTATCAAAGTAAATCATAATAAAACATGGAAATAGTTAGATGAAAAAAATCATAAGTATAATAGCAATCCTAATATTAGTTCTAATTTGTATTATTAGCATTTATATATATTTCTATTACGAGGAATTCAGGGATGTACAATCAGAATTTAACAAGATTGAAAATGTTGAATCAGTTGAACTAAGTATAGGGAATTACGACATAGATTTAGAAGAAATTTCTGCAGATGTTGTGCTTACGGACAGTACCCAAATAGAATTTGCTTCATCAATATTCTCAAGCAGCTTTAAAGACACAAGCTGGGTAGATATAAGACGATACAATAATTGGATTTTTGAAACACATACATTCAGAGACAATGATTTATTCAAATATTCTTGTAGTTCAACCATCGATCTGGGAAAGGATGGAGAATTGAATGGATGTACTGTAATTGACATTAATAATATTACAGACGCTATTAACTATCACACAGAAATAGAAAGATTTATAAATCAAATTCCAGTCTATTCCGAGATGCTAATGATTGAATATCCCGATTATAAAAAATTCATAAGTAAAGCCCCCAAAGATAAAGTCTTAGAATGGAGCCATGACAAGTTTGAAAATAAATTCGACAGGTTAAAATCAAAGGCACGGATAATCAAACCTCTCCACTAAGTCACTCTTTTGGTTCAAACGTCATCGCTTAAATCAAGAGAATGCCTGATATTAACAAAAGCTTATTAGACAATATGAGGAAATAGATCCAAGCGGACAAAACAGCAACCTATTAAAAAATAAAAGGATCCTACGCAAAATTATCCTTTTGTTTATCTAAAAATAAAAACCTGATCATTCGATCAGGCTTTATTTTTAAAACTACTTTAAAAATTGATTCCAGGAATAACAATTCTATTTTCAGATCCTTTTCTGACATTAGTACTTACTACATCCCTATAAAGCAATCCAGAAACTGAAACATTCCCTTTATCTTTATTCCAGTAATTAGTCTGAGCTGAAAACAAGCCATTAGACACGTCAATTGCTTCTGTTAAAAGGTCTCCCCAGTAACTAGTCTGAGTGGAGTTCAGTTCAGCAATTTTATATATATAAATTGTATTCAAACCAGTTCTTCCAGTCCAGCCATATCCGACTTTTGCGACTGATTCGTTCATATATATGGGATCTGCATTGAATAAATTTTCTCCTTCCTCATAAACCATTAACAATCCATTATCCTCATACCAATACTGATAAGCAGTTTTTGACGGATCGGATTCATAAGTTATCTTTACTTTGTAAATATTTGCATTAGGAAGTTTACTTTCTATGCTTATATTAACAAAATCCTCTTCGCCACCCAAAATTACTTCAGAATACCTCCATTTATTACCTACTTTCATAAATGCAAAATCGCCAAATGTAATTGGATATACAGCTCCGTTAGATGGCAGAGTGGAGATTGTATAGTCTTGTAATTGAACTTCAGCATCAGTCTCATAAGAACCACTTCCAATCAAACCAACTGTAGGAGAATAATAATTATAAACTGTTTCGTTACTTCTAACAATTTTTACTTTTACAGCATCTTTAACAAGTCCTTTTCCAGTATACACAGTTGCATTTAATGAATCGATTGTACAGGAAAAAGCAGTACCATTTTCTGTTCCACTCCATGTGGTTCCTACCGGGACATTAAATTTACATCTTATAAAATAATTGGATGGATCACGATGTCTGAAAGAACTGTATAAATTTCCATTTTTCAAGACATAATAAACTGTCGGATAAATTGTAGTAACATCCTCTGAAGAGTTTCTTACCATAAAGGTATCTTTACCAACTTCCTGCTCAACTTTAGCAACAACAGTTCCGCCAAAAAAACCAGTATACAGGTAAGTATGCGACGTACCTACCTTAAGAAAGGTTACACCATCATTACTTCCCCCATTATTACCTCCATTATTAGAATTGTTAGATGGAGCAGGATCATTTCCTTTTTTACAAGAAACAATCATTCCTATTACTAATAGAAATAAAAACGTTTTAAAAAAATTTTGCTTTTTCATTTTAATTAAATTTATCATATAAAAATACTTCAATATCTCCCCTTCCTCAAATCAGAAAGAGAGAATAATTATCCACAATTGCCAAAAATAATCGTACACAACAACTTAGATTACAAATAGAATTTATTATTTATCCTACCTAACTATTCGCATTGTTAAAATTAATATAACACCAATGGAAGTAGGAAAAATAATAGAGCCAATGCTCGAAATGCAATAAAAATAAAACAAAAGAGGCTGCTTAAGATCTCTCTTACAGCAGCCTCTTTGCTTATGAATAACTTTACTAAGTCTATTACCTTTCTACAACCATCTTCTTAACTGACTTTCCTTTCTTAGTATAACAATTGACGAAATAAATTCCCGGATCCAGTTTGTTTAAAAGTTTAACTTCAGAGTCTATAAAATAAGTAGCATCTCTAAAGTCTGTCACAAACATTGACCTTCCAAGAACATCTACCACTTCAAGGGTCACAGTTTCTTGAATTTCTAGTCCTGTTATAAGGACATTGAACTTAAAGCCATCAGAAGGGTTTGGATAAAGTATAAACGTTCCTTCAACTTTCGGATCAGCGACTCCAGTGACTACGCCACTCGAGATAAAACAAGTATCAGGCTGAACTTTTATAGCTTCTTTGTTATTCACATTATCTTTCGATACTGCATATAAACAATATGCTTCACCTTCTTTTGAAGGAATCTTGTAAATTGAGTCATTAGAGATATCTGAGGCTATTAACTTGTACTCAGCATTTCCGACAGCTACATAAAGATCAAATGCTTTTGCTCCGCTGCCATTAAAGTCATCCTCTATTACTGCTCTCACAGAAATTGAATCGTTACTAATAGCAAGAACTTTTACCTTAGACACCGGAGGCTCTGCATCGATGATATTGAATATCTCCGGAGTAATGATCGGAGCATTGATATCAAACACGATGTCAGCCTGAGCAAGAATTGAATCACCTGTGATAGCATTGTTCTTCGCTTTAATCGTATAGTTCACAAAGCCTTCTCCTGCACCTGTAGAATCATTAAGAGCAAGGAATCCTTTCAATGGATCTGAAGGAGGTAATCCTGTTTTAGGATCTATTGTCTGTAAAATCCAGAAAGCCTCATTTTTCTCAATGTCAATACCTGCAGTTACTTCAAGATCATACCCTAAAGAATCCGGTAGATCCACTGTGTTGAAGTAAGAAGATACATTTCCATCAACACTGAAAACATAATCAGCAAATCCGAAATCTTTAACTCTGAATGTTAAAGGATTCAAGTCACTATCCAGCACCTGTCTGATCTCAACTTTCTGAGCAGGAGCTGTAGCAGCTTCAGGATCATTTTCATAACGAATGGTATATGGTAATACTTCGCTTCTTGAAACATATTTACCTTCACCATATCCTTTAGGACCAATGATATCATTCGGATCACAAGATGCCACGATCTGATTACAGATAATCCTTTGTGCAAGGCAATTCAACACTGTAGCTGCTCCTAATATATTAAATCCACCAGGGACACATCCGACATCACCAGGACCAACACCCCATCCCGGAGGCGCTTTAGGGTCTGTCATTAATCCACCAATAGCATAACCGCAACCAAATGCCCCCATAGAACAGTTAGCAACACCCCACGCAGGCGTCAATGCAACAGATTCAAATAAACTCTCGGCACAGCTTCCAACAGTAATAGCGCAACCTGTTATTGTAAAGAATGTATTACAGATTGCTGTACCTACAGTTCCGTTATTACCGCATCTTGGTTGTCCACCAGGGCCGCCAGGACCAGGACCTCCCGGACCACCAGGACCGCTTGGGCCACTCGGACCGCTCGGACCACTTGGGCCTCCAGGGCCAGGACCACCAGGACCAGGGCCGCCCGGTCCACCAGGACCGCCTGGACCACCTGGACCAGGACCACTCGGACCGCTTGGACCTCCAGGACCGCCTGGTCCACCAGGACCACCTGGACCGCCTGGACCACTAGGACCTCCTGGGCCACCTGGACCACCTGGACCTCCGGGAGAACCAGGACCACCTGGACCATTTCCGGGACCGCCCGGGCCACCGGGACCACCTGGGCCACCTGGACTACTTCCAGGACCACCTGGGCCTCCAGGGCCTCCAGGACCTCCGGGAGCGCCGGGACCTCCGGGACCACCAGGACCTCCAGGACCAGCAGGAGTTGTTCCGTTTCCAGGACCACCCGGGCCACCAGGGCTACCAGGCTGACCTATACTACCTCCCGGAGCTCCGGGAACACCTGGTTGTCCTACACCAGGTTTATAAGCACTAAAGCATAATTTTAATGTATCTGTTCCAGCCAGTCTCAGATAGAAGAAACCACCATACAGATTGTTGTAAGTTGCAAAACGACTTATATCTATAGAAAACTTATTTGCAGCAAATCCAGAAATACCACCTGTAGCAACTGCGATTGTCCAGCTTGTATCAACAGCAGGGTACCATCCTGAAAGTACATTAGGATTATTTGCAAAATCTAAAGATGCAAGCCTGATGACAAATGGATTTGAAGAAGTTGCTGTTATCTGAATGGAACCAGATGCTTTAATAAGATCCCAACCTGGATTAGCACCAGCGACTCCTGCATATTTGTTTATTTCCCACAGATAGTCCTGACCAGCACCAAAGATCACATTGGAGCCATTTAAAGTACCAGGGCTATTACCCGGACTAAATGTAAAGTTTCCATTTACCAATACAGGAGGCTGAGAGCCACAATTGCTGCACTGTACATTAGCTTTTGCAAACTCTGCAGGTGAGAAGATTTTTTCAGAATAATAAACAGCTAAAACAGAATCCATATAGGCTGCACTGTCTACCGCAAAATTTCTCCAGTTCGAAGGAGCGGAAGGATTCTGAAGGATCGTCCTTCTCGTTGTCTCAGCCGAATTTACTTGCTGAGAAATATATCTTTCTGCACTATATCCCACAGCTCTTGTTCTTACCGGGAAGAACTGAGATGTAAAATGGCTTACGATCAGGTTCATCGCAAGTACTTCTCCCGGCCTTACATCCTTACCTAGTAAAGGAATTACTTTGTAAGAATCTACCAGGAAGAAATCTTCAAATGACTTACTCTGACTTGTATAGCTACTGCGTTTTCTTATTTGCTTACTTGCTGTAAAGCTTACGATATTAGTAGCCGCCGGAACAGAGAGATCTGCATTTATAAATGGAATATCAACGTTACCTATATTCTGAAGATAGAATGTGTATTGTGCTTTTCCACCAAGCCTAACAAGATCCGGAGCAATTTCATTGAAGTCTACAAGGAAGCCTGTTGCCTTTTCAACAGTCAGACCATTGACAAGGGTGAACGTTTCATTAGGATTGACAGCCTTAATATTGTAAGTACCAAAAGGAACTTTGGTTAGATCCCAACGAACATCTACCTGCATACTGCTCATGAAAGTTCTTATCTCAGCAGTATCAACAGGCACATTGGATTTATTAACAAGAATAAACTGTGTTTGCTTTTTAAATCCTGCACCATTCAGTTTGGTTGTAACAATACCTTGTCCTACTGTATCAGAGTTAACTTCGATAATACTGAAAGGTAGTGCTTTGGCAAGAATCGTTACATTCTGAAGATTATTGAAATTAGTTGGCGTTTTTACCAGCAGATAATACGTTCCGCCTTTTGTAGTAGGAACCAGTAACTGCTGATTGACACTATTCGGATTTTCAAAAATATAATCAAAATCGTTTAGAGATGGTACTCTGTTATAGGCAGCATAAATCTCATTTGTACCATTGCTTCTGTTACTCTTAAGTGTAACTAAAAGGTCTTTGTCTGCAGGTACATTTATTTTGTAGTAAAGCAGTTCACCTTTTTCAAGAGGAGCTGTTTGTGGCACATCCAGCACAAGCTCTTTAATAGAAACATTCAACTGGTTTGCCGAAACTCTGGTATTGTTATTAAGATCTGTTTCTACAATCGTATTAAGTGCGTTCGTCACTCCGATACCATAATAATTACCTTCAAGCAAGCCAGGCATTTTCGAAGAAACACTTCCCGAAACAGAATCACCAGGGTTTAACTGAATATAACCATCTTTGGTACCGAACAGAGGATCATTCACCTGATCCAATTGCTGGTCTTTTGAGAAGAACAACAGGTCTCTTAGGTTACCAATAGCAGGATTGCTGCCGATATTTTTCACTGAGTAAGTTACTTCTACATTTTTACCAGGCTCAGTAGAAGAAGGGATATTTAATCTATTAAGTACAAGGTCGCTCGGCTGAGGAACAACAATTGTAACTACAGCATCACCAAGATTATTTTCTTCTTTGGTATGTTCAAATACCCTGTTCTGATAATCTGTTTTTACAATCAGATAATAATTACCTGAAAGATAGTTGGGCACTTTGATCTTTGCAGTAGCGTTATAAATTCCACCAGTGGCAAGGACACCATTTCTTGTAAAGCTACCAACTATATAATAAGTACGGCTCAAATCTCTGGTATTAGCCAGATAAATCTGATCTGTCCATGCATTTTCAACAGTTGCCCCCGTTCCTGCATTTTCTATTTTATAACTGATATCCAACTCCTGCCCCGCCAGCAATGTAGCTGGTGCCTCTATTGTTTTTACAATAAGATCAGGAGGGGGAGTAAGAGCAATATTAATTTCGAATCTTCCTTTATTATTTGCCTTAACAGTGTCATTTGTTACACGAAGGTTATGATCAGAAGATACCAGTAAATAATATTTTCCTGAATAGCCATTAGGGATTGTTACCATTTCGCTGAAAAGATAATCAAAACCAGCAGCTAAGCCTCCGCTATAAGACTTATAGGTTAACTGAGCATCATAGTTATCCAGTATTGTATCTTTCGATATAAATAGCAGATCATTCCAGAAATCTACATTGGTCGCAGCGCTACCCGTATTTTTAACATTCCAGCTGACAGGTATTTTCTTTCCTGATTCTGCAGATGTCGGAGCACTAAGGCTTGTAACTTTCAGATCTGCTACAACCTGAGGTAGAATATACAGCTTGGTTCTAGTGCCGAATGAGTCGCTTTTCGCAACATTGTTACCTTCCTTTGTGTACTCATATATCTTATCTGTAATGTCGGTATAGACATACAGATAATAGATTCCTTCTTGAAGTTCTCTTGGGATTCTAATTGATGCTTTTTCTGAATAGTTAGAACCGGCATCAAGAGCAAGACCACGTGTTACAGAAGTTAATTGCGTTGCATTACCTGCAGACCACGTAGGAGATGAAGATATAAAGATTCTGTCAGTCCAGGCAGGACCTGCAGAAGCCAATCCTCCATTAGAAACAGTCCATGACACTTCAGCATCCGTATTCGCTCTGATTGTATCTTTTACTGAAATATTAAGGATACGAAGATCCGCATATGGTGAAAGGCCCACATTTATCGGAGCAGAACGTTTGATATTATCTCCTTCATAAATGTATTCAAATACTTCCTTATTAAAATCCGAATAAACATAAACGTAATATTGACCGGAAATTCCATCAGGCAGATTAAAGGTCAAACCTGCGCGATAAATTGAATCCGGCTTCAATGAAGATCCATTGTATTTATCTACACTTCCAACTTCTATTGCTTCTTTTATATTAAATGTATCCAGCTTAGAAAAGAAAACTTTATCACGCCATACATTCTCTACAGGTGCATTAGCTCCACCATTGATCACTTCCCAATTCACTGTCAAAGGTTTTCCTGAAAATCCTGATGGAGGAACAGTTACCTTCTCTACAGCCAGATTAGCTGGTGGTGTCAATGTAACATTGATAATGTTGCTTCTCTGTGAATTATTTACATTCGAGAGCTCATCAACATTATTCAGCACATCAGAAATTAAATAGATATAATATTTGCCTGAATAGGAATGTGGCACAGTTACCTGAATAGTTTTTGTATAAGAACTGTCTTTAGGTAAATAATCAGGAATGTTATACCAGTTTAATGTATTATCACAAATGAAGCCACCTGGGTACTTTGGTGATCTTAATTTAACACTTACATCAGTCAGAAACTTAGATCTCGCAGGATTAAAGACAGAATCCTGAGAAATATAAATGGCATCCATCCAGTAATGCTCTTCGAAGTAGCAATACTTCTTCAACGAATAATCATAATACTGATAGTGAGTTGCAAGTGTATTACCTGTAGCATGAGCGATTGCAGTATTGGTTACTTTATAGGTAACATTGATCTTACTTCCGGAGAAAGTAGCAATAGGTGTACCTAGCGAACTGACAACCAAATCAGGTTTAGGAGGAATTGATACACTCAATACACCTGAAGTTGTATCAAACTTGGTATTGTTATTTTTATTAGACTCCAGGATTGAATTATTTACATCTGCTTTTACAAATACAAAATAATCACCTACTGTAGTCTGCGGAATATTAAACGATGCTGTCTGACTATAGCTTAAACCTTCAGCAAGATAGCTCAGATTATTAATGCTACCGATCAGAACATCCTGAGATGCATCGAATAAGGTATCATCAGACAAATAAACTCCATCCCTCCAAACCTTAGATTCTGTGCTTCCCAATCCTTTATTCTTCACCTCCCATGTCACTGTCAGCGGTTGGCCACTATAAATTGCAATTGGAGTCTTCACTGAAGTCACCTGCAAATCAGGTAACTTTCTGAGAGTGAAGCTCTGCAGCGGTCCATCTGTGCGGAAGCAGGAGTTTTTACCTGTAACTTTCCATTTGTACAATACTCCATAATCCAAACCATTAACAGAATAATTGATTTGGCTTATATTAGAATATCTCGGAGTTGCAGGAACAGCCTGATCTGCCTTCCACATATAGATATCATAAGTAGATGCATATTGAGCCGGAGCCCATGAAACTTCAAGTGGCTGTCCAAGATTTAATGTAGAATCAGCTGGAAGCATATTGCTTACTTGTCCCGGAGCAACCACAGGTATAATGTTGATTTTAACACTGTCGCTATATGTACATCCCCTGGCTGTAGTTGCAGTCAGTTTATAAAGAGTAGTATCTGTAGGAGTTACTGATATTTTTGCAGTTGTGGCTCCTGTAGACCAGTTATAAATGCTCGCTTTACTTGAAACAAGCTCTACAAGGTCTCCTTTACAAACTGTTGTGATCTTACTTACAACAGAAATTTTAGGTGCATTATTGAAAGTATTAACGATTAGGTTAAAGATACCTGTCGCAGAAGCATTTCCTTCCAATATCAGATAGTAGGTCTTGCCAGGAGTCAATGCTCTGGTATTGATACCTGCATAAATTCCGCTGTAGTTATTGTTAAATTCTATAAGTGCCTGAGCTGAATCTATCAAATGAAGATAAGTGTCAAAATTTGAGCCTGCAGTTGAAATGCTGAATGAATCAACGCAAGCCGGCACTTTAAACTTATAGAACACATCATTCGATGGCTGATTGGTCATTCCTGTGAAACTGTCAGAATACAGATCTGCTGTATCTTTTATTGAATAAGGGAATGAATTAATGACTATCGGATTACTAAAGTGATCTCCTCTTCTGCTTTCTTTAATAGAGAAAGCATTTCCGCTTTCTGCAGTTACAGAAAGATTTGCCCCATCCGTTAATTTAATCAGATACTGATTCGATACTGCAAGTGATACAGGAATTGCCCAGTTGTAAGAACCTGAGTTATTGGCAGAACTACTAATAGTTTTCCAGGTAATGCCATTGTCAGGAGAATATTCAATTTTTATAGTATTAGAAATAAGTCCTGCTGAAACCCAGGTAATTTTCTTGGTTTGTCCAAGATACCAGGTTTCACCTCCAACAGGTGATGTAATATATATAGTTGGCTTTGCAATTCTGAAAGCCGTCTTGCTTGAATCTCTTATTGAAGCATCAGAAGTACTGCTAAGTCTTACAAGATAGTTTGCAGAAGGATTTATACTTGCAGGTATATTCCAGGTATAAAAGCCTGTATTTGCAATAGAAGATACCAGGGTCTTCCAAAGCTCACCATCAAAATATTCTATTTTAATATTACCAGGAACGACACCAACATTGCTCCATGTGATATTTTTCGTTTGTCCCTGATACCAGGTTTCTCCACCCACAGGTACATTAAGCGTAATCCTTGGTTTGAAAATAGTAAAGGCTTCATTAGTTTGATCCTGAACAGAAATATCTACAAGATCTGCAACCTTAACTAAATAATTTGATGAGGTCTGTATTGAAGAAGGTATTGCCCAGTTATAAGAACCACTGTTGGTCACAGAAGCAGTAATCACTTTCCATGTAATACCTTTGTCATCCGAGTATTCAATCTTTACATTTGGAGAAGCAAATCCCTTATTGGTCCAGGAAATAGTTTTAGTTTGTCCGACATACCACTGTTCTCCTCCATTTGGCACATTCAGTATAATAGAAGGCTTTGCAATAGTGAAGGCTACATCACTTGTGTCTTTGTTTGTGGGATCCAGGACATCAGAAAGTTTGATATAACAATTGGTTGATGGTGTTACAGAATAAGGAATTGTCCAGTAATAAAAGCCTGTATTCGGAGCAGAAGCAATGATATTATTCCAGCTCGCACCTCCGTTCACTGAGTATTCCAGTTTCACATTTTCAGAAGCTCCCAGACTGCTCCACTGTATGGATTTCGATTCACCCACATACCATACTTGTCCATCATTCGGAACTGTAATACCTACAACAGGTTTGATAATAGAGAAGGCAACATCATTAGAGTCATAGCTGGCAGCAAAGTCAAGAGAAGTAACTTTCACAAAACATTTCGAAGAAGTTACCGCATTACTTGGAATCGTCCAGATATATGAACCACTATTAGCTGTTGATGCTGTAATAGGCGAATAACTCAATCCGTTATTAACAGAGAAGTCTATTTTAACATTAGCGCTTGAAGTAAGACCATCAACGCTCCAGGAAATAGTCTTGTTCTCCCCTACTTTCCATATTTCAGTTCCTGTATTTGGTGTAAGCACTTTAACAACAGGATAAGAAATTGAGAAACTATTATTGCTTACATCGGCAATTGTGTTTGCTACTGTAGCACTTTGCATAGAGGTCACTCTGATTCGGGCATTCGGAGCAGCTATATTCGGAACTTTCCAACTATAATTTCCATAGTTATAAGTATAGTTGTTGATTAACTGCCATGTAGTACCGTTATTATCTGAATATTCAAGTCTTACATAATTTGAAGGAAGATTTGAAGCTGCCCAATAAATTGTATACGTCTGACCTGCATAGTATTTCTCTCCTCCGTTAGGAGTTGTAATGGTTATAGCGGGATCATTATTAACAGAGAAATACGCATTATTATAGTCTACATTACAAGTTTTATTGTACTCATAAACCTGCACTAAACCTTTTGATGAAACCTTATTCGTTGGCAGCAACCATTCGTAAGTTCCATTGTTTGCAATATTATTTGCAGCATTTCCATCCTTATTTCTTATCCAGTCCCAATTGGCTCCGCCATCCAGAGAATACCTGAGTGATATATTACCAACCATTCCTTCAGAGGTCCAATTAACTGTCTGAATAGAGCCAGAGCCCCAGTTTTCACCTCCTGCCGGAGAGATTACCGACAGCTTAGTACCGCTCTGCGTCACTGCAAAATTGGCATCACTCGAATCTTTAACATTTCCATTATAATATCCTGAAACTTTAACCCTTATATCACCAGAAGCAATAGATGGTACAGTCCAGTTATAAGAATTTGAATTATCATCTATATAATCTTCGCCAATATAAATCCAGTCATTTCCTCCATTGACAGAGTAATACAGATTTACATAACTCTGTACACCTTCCTGGTTCCATTTGATTGTATATGTTCCACAACCAGGTATGCTTTCTCCGCCATTAGGCTGAGTAATCTGAATTACCTGAGGAGTAATGGTGAATACATTATTACTTATATCAAAAATGGTAGCATCTGCAGCTGCACTTATTCTGATCAGACACTGAGCAGAATTAAGGAAGGCTGGAACAGTCCAGCTATAATTTCCATAATTATAAGCAGAATTAGAAATGACCTGCCAGGTGTCACCATTGTTAATAGAGTACTCTAACTTAACATAAGTAGTTGGCAGATTAGAAGAACTCCAGTTGATAGTATAAGCTCTTTCTGCAAATACCTTTTCTCCTCCATTAGGCGTTGCTACAGTAATGATAGGATTGTTATTTACAGAAAAGAGCGTATCACTGTAATCAATGTTACAGGATTTACTGTTTTCATAAATCTGGATCAGACATTTAGAGGATACCTTATTACCAGGAAGCAACCAGTCGAAAGAACCGTTGTTTGCGATATTGCTGGCATTGTTTCCTGCTGGGTTTTTAACCCAATCCCAATTTGCTCCTCCATCAAGAGAATATCTCAAAGACACATTACCAACTGTTCCGGTTGATGTCCATTTGATTGTTTGTATCGAGCTTGAGGACCATGTCTCTCCAGAATTTGGAGAAGTTAAAGTAAGGTAACTTGAACCTTTGGTTATTGAAAATGCAGCATCACTCGAATCTTTTACATTTGCATTGTAATAACCACTTACCTTTACTTTTATAGCTGCTGAAGAAACAGTTGGCACTGTCCAATTATATGAATTGGAATTATCTCCGATATAATCTTCACCTATATAAATCCAGTCTTTACCATTATTGATGGAATAATACAGATTCACATAATTCTGAACTCCCTCCTGATTCCATTTGATAGTATATGTTCCGCAGCCAGCAATACTTTCACCACCATTAGGTTGAGTAACCTGAATTACCTGAGGAGCAAAAGTGAAGACCTGATTACTGATATCAAATATTGTTGAATCTGCAACAGAACTTACTTTGAATAAAGCTTGTGTTGAATTTAATGTTTCCGGAACGGTCCATCCATAATTACCATAGTTGTAGGTGGAATTAGTGATAACCTGCCATGTTGAACCATTATTTACTGAATAGGCGAGCTTTACATAAGGAGTAGGAAGATTGGATGAACTCCATGTCAATGTATAACTTTTGCCGGTATACACCTTCTCTCCACCGTTTGGTAAAGCAACAGTAATGACAGAATTGTTATTAACAGAAAAGAAATTGTCGCTATAATCTATATTACAGCTTTTATTGTATTCATAAATCTGAATTAAACCTTTTGATGATTGCTTATCAGAAGGAAGCATCCATTCGAACGAACCAGTGTTTGCAACATTATTAGCGTTGTTTCCTGCAGCATTTTTTACCCAATCCCAATTGGCGCCTCCATCAAGAGAATATCTCAGAGATACATTTCCAACCGTACCTGTAGAAGTCCAGTTGATGGTTTGTATAGAACTTGCTGGCAATGCTTCTCCTGAGTTAGGAGACAGTATTGTAAGATAATTCGGAGATTGCGTAACAGAAAAAGCAGCATCACTTGAATCTTTTACATTTCCATTATAATAACCACTAACCTTAACTCTTATTGCAGTGGAAGGAATTGATGGGACAGTCCAGTTGTATGAATTTGAATTATCTGCAATATAATCCTCACCAATATAAATCCAGTCTTTGCCATCATTGATAGAGTAATACAGATTCACATAATTCTGCACGCCCTCCTGATTCCAGGTTATATTATAAGTACTGCAACCTTGAATACTTTCACCTCCATTAGGAGCAGTCACTTGGATGACCTGAGGAGCAATGGTAAAAGTCTGATTACTTATATCATAAATTGCTGCGTTGGAAGCTGAACTCACCTTAAACAAACACTCAGTTGAATTCAGCCCTTCAGGAATAGACCAGCCATAGTTGCCGTAGTTATAGGTTGAATTGGTGATGGTCTGCCAGGTTCCTCCATTATTTAAAGAATACTCCAACTTTACATAAGTTGTAGGAAGGTTGGAAGAACTCCAGTACAAAGTATAGCTTCTTCCGGAATATATTTTCTCCCCACCGAATGGATAAGTCACTGATATGGAAGGACTGTTATCTATTGTAAAATAGTTATCACTATAATCTACAGTACAAGTTTTGTTATATTCATAAATCTGTATCAGACAATTTCCTGACGCAGCTACCGATGGTACAAGCCAGTTAAAATTACCTGTATTGGCAATATTGTTCGCATTATTTCCATCTTTATCTTTTACCCAATCCCAAGTTGCTCCTTTGTTTACAGAATATTTCAGAGAAACATTTCCTACAGTACCTGTTTTGGTCCAGCTTATCTGTTGAAACGAACTTGCAGAAAAAGATTCTCCACCATTGGGTGATGTAATTTGAAGTCTGTTTGCTCCAGGCACAACAGTAAAATTGGCATCACTGGAGTCTTTAATATTTGCTTCATAATAGCCACTCACCTTGACTCTGAATTTGTCTGAAGCCATTGAAGGCACAGTCCAAGTAAAGGTATTACTATTATCACCGATATAATCTTCTCCGAAATAAATCCAGTTGTTCCCACCATCATAGGAATAATAGAGGTTTACATAATCACGCACACCGCCTTGTGTCCATGTGATCGTTTGTGTTGTACAACCCGTCAGGCTTTCTCCTCCATTAGGAGAGGTGATTGTTATAAAAGGTTGCTTGATGGAAAAGGCAGCATTGCTGACATCATTGACTGTGGCGTCTCCATAATCGCTCACTCTTAGTAAGCATTGTGTAGATACACCGGAAGGTACCGTCCAGTTATAGGTACCAGTGTTGTTAACACCGGATTCAATGAGGTTCCACTGCGTTCCGTTGTTAACAGAGTATTCAAGTTTCACAAAACCTGATGACAGTCCGGAACTGGTCCACTTTACAGCGAACACTTTTCCTACATACGCACTCTCCCCTCCATTTGGAGCAGTGACGGCTATAGTCTGGGCTACAGAGTTAAATACACAAATAAGTGAAATAATAACTAAAGCCTCTATTCTTTTAAAAATTTTCATATAAGATGAATTTTTCTATGGTGAGTTTCTGATGAATCAGAAATTTTTAAAAAGGAGCACGAATTTATAAAAATATCTTTTTATGAAATCAATCTGAAATATGAAAAATTGAAAAATTCGATAGAATCATAGAAAAATACCAGATTACTGGATAAGAAAAGGGGATAACTTCATTTAAAAATTATATCGACCCGGTTAATTTTAATCTTAATTTAATCTGATTTTTTCCTAAAACAGATGCATATCTCTTTTTATAGATATAAGTAAGTTGAAACTTACAATTATAACGCAGACCAATCTCAGTATAAATACTTATAGGTAATGACAGAATGAAAAGCACATACACTGGAGTTTGTGAGCTCTACATATAAAGCACTGGTTCAAGCATCCTCGCTTGAACCAGCGCAAATCAGAGATTATATTTCCATATCAGCAGTTCTTTATAGATATAAAATGCTTTTTCATGAAGCTTTGTATTCTCTGACAAGTCAAGCTCGATAGCATGATCATCCAGCTGATTAAAATAATGATTTATAGAAAATGTGTATTCAGTTATTAGAAAGAACTAAACTCCAAATTGAATGAATTTTGACCATTACCCTATTTTTTGCTGACTGCTGACATAAGGTTGTCACTTGTCAGGTTTATATTTGTTTCAATTGACAATGGATCAATTAATGAATACACTACTTTTATTACTGAAAGCAAAAAGACTGTTGACAAATAGAAATGTCTGAAAAGGAACCTGAAACATATTGCCCTAAAAGCCGGACAGACTGGCGAAAATGGTTAGAAAAAAATCATCAGTCAAAACAGTCTGTCTGGCTTGTTTATTATAAGACATCAACCAAAGTTCCTTCGCTTACCTGGAGTGAAGCAGTCGATGAAGCACTTTGCTTTGGATGGATAGATAGCACTAAAAAGACTATCGACAAAGAAAGGTATATGCAATATTTCAGCAAAAGAAAACCTGATAGCACATGGTCAAAAATAAATAAAGATAAAGTTGCCAGACTTATCCAAAACAACCTTATGACAAAAGCTGGCTTAGACAGCATCAATACTGCTAAACAGAATGGAACATGGGACATCATGCAGGATATTGAAGAATTGATCATACCAGAGGATTTAACAATTGAATTGAATAAATATGAAAGTTCAATGGATTTTTTTCAGAGCCAGTCTAAGTCAATTAAGATAACAATGATGCATTGGGTTGTAACTGCTAAAAGAATCGAAACAAGAAAAAAGAGAATTGAAGAAATAGCACGGATGGCTGCCAAAGGAATGAGACCAAAACAATTCGGGTAAAAAGATAGCTTAGACAATGCAATGATTCCTGGGCTTTAACTTCCACACCAGCGATGTTTCCAGTCTTCCAGAACAGGCCACTACTCTAAAATCCCCACCGATAATTTGACGAATGAACGACAACGATACCAAACGGCTTTCCCGACTGACTGCTATCTTAACACAGTTGCAAACAAAACGACTTTTGACAGCAACAGCATTAGCGGACAAGTTTTCAGTTAGTATTCGTACCATTTACAGGGACATCAGAGCTTTGGAACAGGCTGGCGTTCCGATTCTGACTGAAGAAGGGAAAGGTTATACCCTAATGGAAGGTTACAGAGTTCCACCTGTAATGTTTACCGAAGCACAGGCCAACGCACTGATTATGGCAGAACAATTAGTTCTCAAAAACAAGGACGCATCGCTTATCAAAGATTACACAGAAGCCATAGATAAAATAAAATCGGTTTTGAAACAAAGCATAAAAGTCAAAGCTGACTTACTTTCTGAAAGAACCCGATTTGACCAGAATATTAAAAGGGAAAGAAACAGCAACAGTCTATCGGATTTACAATTTGCTTTGACAAATTATTGCCTTACAAAAATCGAATACATTAATGAGCAAAACAAAATCACAATCAGAGACATTGAACCATTTGCATTACTAAGCACAGAAAACTGGTTATTGATTGCCTACTGCCGCTTGCGACAAGAGTTTCGCTATTTCCGGTTAGACAGAATTAAAAAACTGGAAGTGCTTCCCGACAAATTTAAACCCCACGGAATGACCTTGCAAGAGTTTTTTGACAAGTATCATTAATTCATTTCATACCCCTGACACAAGGCTGTCAGTACCCAATCTTAATTTTGAAATATTGAACAAGTAAAACAAAATTAAGATGGAAAAAAGAACAATTGATCCCTGGGTTTGGGGCGAAAAAACAAACTCTGCACAGGCAGTAGAAGTTAAAAATGTATCAGGAACACTATACTGTTCGGGACAAGTAGCCATTGACGCCAATGGCATACCAAGCAGTGATGATATGCGTTCCCAGTTGGTGCAAACCATTCAAAACCTTGAAACCCTAATCAGCACATCAGGGTACGAAGCAAAAAATATTGTAAGGCTGAATGTATACACAACATCTGTGCAGGAGTTTTTCACCACCTGTATGGACGTCTATGTACCGTTCATTCTCAAGCACGGTATTCAACAAGCCACTACACTGCTTGAAGTTAAAGGACTGTTTGCAACTCTGACCATAGAATTAGAAGCTACGGTGGTAAAGTAATAATAATAAAACCATCTCCTGCTGGTTCAAGCGTCCTCGCTTGGACCAGTTTATCAGACTTCATATTTCCATACAAGCAGCTCTCTGTAAATATAAAATGCTTTTTCATGAAGCTCTGTATTCTCTGACAAGTCAAGTTCTATAGCATGCTCATCCAGCTGATTAAAATAGAATGCATAGAGCCCGTCTGTTCTGTTTTCTATACCCAGCAAGCCGAAGACAAGCTTACTTAAGTCACCGGCATAGGCTGTATCATAGCCATCCTTCTCCAGTCGCTTCGATATCTTACGATTTCTTATATCTTCTGCAATTAAAAATATGGTCAGTTCTTCTTTAGCCGGAAGCTTGATGAGGTTGAGATTCTTTGGAAAAAGTTGTGGTTGTTTCATAGCTATTGTGTTGGTTGATAAAAGTTTATGATGCAAATATACCCTATAGTCCTCGTTTCCAAACGAGGATTTCCGAGAATAGCGATTGTATCGCTATTTATTAAAACTTAATTTCATCAATAAACTTAAAAAAGAGAGGCCTGGTCATTCAACTGAAAGTGCTTACTGTTTTTTTATATTGATGCCATCGCTCAAAGCGATGGCATCAATCCTTTTCCCCGCTTGGTGAGAGAAAGCCCTTAGATAGCAATATATCTCATTTACTTCTTCAACAACACCTGATCAACAGAAATACCATTCCTCCTTTAAACTGAAGCAACCACACGAAAATCATCACATGTATCAACTGAGAAGGAATTGCTTCCCTCCTCTGGCTGAAGTCTATTTGACTTCAGCCCACAAATGAGAGCAAGTTTATAACTTGCGGTTAAATGACAGATGGCGACATACTACCTCTTCAACAACACCTGATCAACAGAAATACCATTCCCCCCTTTAAACTGAAGCAACCACACAAAAATCATCACATGTATCAATTGAGAAGGAATTGCTTCCCAGTTTTCAATAAGAGAGGTGCCGAATATAAGTAATATCATAATACCAGCTCCGGAGATCAATGCTACTTCAGTAAAAAGCCCCACGATTAAAAGGAAACCTATTACAAATTCCATGAAAGGTAATGCATAACTGAAAGGTACTACCAATGCCTGAGGCAGCATGGATTTTTCGAACCCTGTTACCATCCAGTTGCTAAAGGCTGAAAGCTTTGGAAAACGAACCAGGCCATGACCAAACATACTTGCTCCTACTGCAAGTCTCAATAATAAATAAGCTGTTGTATTCATATCATAATTGATTTTTATAGTAACAAATTTATTCAGGAAATAAAGGAAGGGCTTGTAAGAACAATGGATAAATTTGTACATTCACAGGTATGGAAATCAGAAATATCCATCAACCTTTTGAGCTTGATATACTGGAGGTAAGCTCATACACAGCCAAATCTCATAAGAACACATTTTTTGAAATGATCTTTGTCCTTGAAGGAGAAGGAATACAAATCGTTAATGAGCATAAACTTCCTTATAGTCCGGATAAGCTATTTCTTGTTTTCCCGGAAGACAAGCATAGCTTTGAAGTTAAAACCCTTACCAAATTTTTATTTATCCGCTTTAACCACAGCTATTTAAAAAATCAAAGCAAAGAATGGATCCAGAAAATTGAATATATCTTTCATAACCATAATCACCTTCCGGGGTGTATGTTAAAAACAGTAACAGATAAGCCTCTGATCAGGGCTCTGGCCTTAGGACTTATTTGTGAAAAAGAAAAACGCAATCCTAATCATCATGAAGTTATCACTCAACTCATTAATACTATCATTACAATCGCTGCAAGAAACATTACACTAATGGATGTTTCCGGATTTATACCTACTTCATCAAAAGATTCGGTTTCATTATTAAACTATATCCACGAGAACATTTACTCTCCGGAAAAGCTGAGAGCCGAAACCATAGCAGATCAATTCAACATTTCCGTTACATACATCAGTGAATATTTTAAGAAACATACAGGTGAAAGTCTTCAGCAATACATAATACATTACAAGATAAAACTGGTTGAAACCAGGCTTCTTTATACTCCAATGAGACTAAGTGAAATCTGTGATGAATTTGGATTTACAGATCTGAGCCATATGAACAAGACATTTAAAAAATATAAGGGTGTAAGTCCAACAGAATACAGAAAAACTAATGGATTTGAATAGTAAACTGTTCTAGAACAATGGCATCAATCCTTTTCTCCGGATAAACAACGACAGATTTTTTAGCTTATAATCCTTATCTTTAACGTTAATAATTAAATCAAATAATTTTATGGCTTCTGGTATTCTGGCTATTTTAGATGACATCGCTGCTTTAATGGACGATGTGCTGATAACCAGCAAAATTGCAACACGTAAAACCGCAGGAATTTTAGGTGACGATTTAGCAGTAAATGCAGAGAAAGCAACAGGATACCTTTCTTCCAGAGAACTACCTGTAATCTGGGCAATTACAAAAAAATCCTTGCTAAATAAATTCATTATTATCCCTCTTGCCTTATTATTCAATTTCATTTTCCCCATAGCTATAAAAATCATATTGGTACTGGGAGGATTTTTTCTAGCCTTTGAAGGAGCTGAGAAAATTGTTGAATACTTTTTTCCTCACGCTGAAGCCCAGACAGAGCAAGGAACAGAAACTACTGAAGAAGATAGCGCTTCTATTGAAAAGGAAAGAATCAAATCGGCTGTCAGAACAGATTTAATTCTTTCTATTGAAATAGTAATCATTGCATTGGGGACAGTTTTAGACCAAAGCCTGACAATACAAATTCTCACAGTATCAGTGGTAGGAATTATAGCAACTATTGGTGTATATGGTTTAGTGGGCCTTCTTGTAAAAATAGATGATCTCGGTTTCAAGCTCATTAGAGATTCTAATAACAAAGGATTTATATCCAGGATAGGTCACTTTTTAGTTCGCTTGCTTCCTTACATTATTAAATTCTTATCTATCGTTGGCACTATTGCTCTCCTTCTGGTTTCAGGAGGCATATTTATTCATAATATAGAAGCACTCCATCATTTATTTCCGGAAGTAAATTCTCTTATCAAAGAGTTCGTAACAGGATTAGTTGCGGGTCTTCTTGTAGTAGTACTAGTAAAAGCAGGAAAGAAAGTTTTTTCATTGGGTAAAAAATAAAAGCACTGCTTACATAAATTCTATTGATAGCACTCCTGCATTTAATTAAGGATTATCAGGAATACTATTGTATGTAAAACTCAAAATGGAATTATACAAAAGGATAATTAAAATAGTGGATTTGAATCTGATCTGTTGTCTGATTCCAATAATACTGACTTTATTTCTTATCGAACTTTTCTTCAGGAACCGATTTGAAACAAAAAAAGTACTGAATCTGATTCGTTGGACAATTATTATTTATGCGTTAGTTATTTGGACAGATACATTAATCAGAATAGCTATGCACCCGGAAGAGTTTGCCTTTTCTAAATGGGAAGCAGGGCACTGGATAATGTTCTTATCTCCTTTGTTACTACCATTTACATTATTAATAAAAAAATTAGCATCTAATTTTTTATACGTTCTCTTTGTAGCTTTTTGTATAAAAATCGGATTCTACTTCGAACGTTTTGTAATAATTGTAACAAGTTATCAAATGGATTTTATAACTGAAAACGGGAGTACCGAATTTACAGACTCAGTCTTATTCCTAATTGAAATTTTATTTTTACAAGGAATAACAATCGCAATTCTGGCTTTAGGGATTTTTGAAATAATGAAAAGAAAAAAACTGAGCACAACGAGCTAATGAGAATTTAATATAACCTCCGCAATGAAAATTTGCATTGCACAAACAATACCCTATAAGGCAGATATTTCTTCAACATCGAAGCACAAAAGACTTATTGAACTTGCTTTGACAATGAATGCGAATGTAATTCTCCCCTCTTACTTTTATTTAATCGCATAAATTATTTATAGGATTAGCCATTTAAGTCCCGTTGACGATAGTCGTCACATTACTAAAACTTTAAATGACCTCACCCTAAATCCCTCTCCTGAAGGAGAGGGACTTTAATGTGTATGTTATTAGTTCTAATCGCTGTTAATTCAATCTTTTTATCGTCGACTGTTCCCTTCTCCTTCAGGAGAAGGGTTAGGGATGAGGTTTAATTGGCTTGAATACGGGAACTAAATAATTATTCCTGATTATTTAAATCTTCTTCGCAAATGAATTGCGAAGTGAACTTGCATCTTTGAATTAACATCAAAAACAAAGATGAACAAATGGCAAAACAGAAGAGATACGTTTTCAAGATAAGAAGCTTACCTTTTCTATCTAACAATTTAAAATATCGAATATAAGTATTCCCAATAGACCGACCATTATCTGATTCTTAAAAATGGGAAAGTCCGGATAATAATGAAATGATAGATTCGGGTAATTTTTAAATTATGCTGATGAACTATCAAGTATGTGATTATTTTTTTAATATGTAAGTCAGATGGCTTTGCAAATTTTTCACTATAGGCCATTGTCTCCCTTCTGTATAATTTTATTACGTATGGTATTCTATGTAATACTATAGCATTACATAGGTTCGATTTATCAAAAAATGACCAAGATTGGCTATTGATCCTGAGATAGGCCTGTTATTTATTTGCAAATTACTTAAGGTATTATTGAAATGTTTTTTTGATGAATCAACATCATCAAGATCCTTATTCCATAAGATGGATTTCAATCTAGTAACAGCTTTTTTTAAGAATTTATAATAAGTGAGCTAATCACTAGTCCTATTATTTAATAACTGAACAATTTTAATTTTTAATTCACTTTTAACTTTAACTATTTAATCTATGAGAAAAATGAATTTTCTCCTTCTTACGGGAGGACTTCTGTTGATTCTGGTGAGCCAGTCGTTTGCCCAGAAATACAAAGAAAAAGATCAAGGCTCTGTTGATACTTTCAAAGGAAAGATAAAAAACAAGAAAGATCTTGATATTACTCTGCCAGGAAAAGATAAAGTTTTCAAGGGCGAAGTAAAAATGAATAAAGTCAGAAATGGGGCTACAACAGTTGCCGGTACTTTAGAAGATGAACCATCTTCAGGCTTCAAGTTTACCTACACAGAAGAAGGTGTGGAAGGCTTGGTACTTCTGAAAGACAAAAAGCAGGCTTTCAGATATTACACTGAAAAAGGAAAAGTAAAATCAAAGGAAGTTGATATTCACTCAGTGATCTGTGTTGAATATGCTTCATCTGCCCCGAGTACTTCCAATGCACGTACTTCTTTAGCACAGGTACCTCCTGCAGGAGACCCGGTTTACAGCTTACAAAGCCTGGCAGGTGCAGAAGCGGTAGTCTACCTGGACTTCGACGGAGAAGTTGTAACAGATACATATTGGAATGCATGGTTCGTTAATGGGAATACAATAAATGCACTGCCGCCAGCCATAGATGGCACTCAGATTCAGGAAATATTCAATCTGGTATCTGAAGATTTTATGCCATTCCAATTGAATATTACTACAAGTTTAAGCGTGTACAATGCAGCTCCTGTCAACAGAAGATTGCGAGTTGTTTTTACACCTTATACAGATTTCTCTATGCTTTCAGGTGGAGTCGCTTTTGGCGGAATTTTCCCTTCAGGTGATCCAGCAAATAGTCCTGCCTGGGTCTTTACAGATAGTCATCAGAATATAGCGAAAAAAATAGGCGAAGCTGCCTCTCATGAAATCGGGCATACATTAGCTCTGGCACATGATGGTAAAACAGGAGTAACAGAATATTATGAAGGTCATAATGGCTGGGCACCTATAATGGGCGTAGGATATAACCAACCTTTGTCTCAATGGAGTAAAAGTGAATATCCGGGAGCATACAACAGCCCGACTGTTACTCCTATGCAGGATGACCTGGACATAATCACTACAGTAAATGGTTTTGGTTATAGAACAGATGAAGACCTGAATACGACAGCTTCAGCCAGAACCCTAACTATAGATGGAACAGGAAACGTACTTGCTGCAAACAACAAAGGTATCATAAGCAAACGAACAGATGTAGATTACTTCAAATTTACAGCGTCCAATCAGTCAAATCTTACGCTGAGTATTTCACCGGCACAGATGCATGGTGATCTTGATATCCAGGTAAGATTATTAAACTCAAGTGGTAGCCAGATCGCTGTGTTCAATCCGGCAGGACCAGGTAAAGTGGATGTCTCCAATTCTATTACCACTGGAACATACTATCTGGAAATAGATGGAGTAGGGCAAGGAGATCTTACTACAGGATATTCTGACTATGGTTCACTAGGAGCTTATTCTATTTCAGGACAACTCAGTGCATGTGGAAACAATTTTGAGCCGAATGAATCAATCGCAGCAGCTTCTCTGATAAACGTTAATACAACAAATAATGCTGCAATTACAACTTCCACAGATGTCGATTATTATAAGCTGAACGTTACAACTGCCAATCAGGATATAGAGCTGATATTGAAAAATCTGACAGCAAATCTAAAACTGGAATTACTAAGTTCCACTGGTACTGCATTGTTCACCTCAGATAATTACGGAACCTCAGATGAAAAAATCAGTTATCTGGCTACTACTACTGGACTTTATTATGTAAGAGTAACTGGTGTAAGTGGTGCTGTAACTGCTGGTTGCTACACATTGGCAAATTCCGTAAAAGTCAACAACTGTCCAGCTGCCAATGAGCCCAATGAAAGCATTTCAGCTGCAACGGCTTTTCCTCTGAGAAGTTCAATACAGGGAGCAATAAATACCACTACTGATAAAGATTTTTACAAGCTAAGCAATTTAACTGCAGGTTCGGTGTTGAAAATAAATTTAACAGGTCTTACTGTAGATATTGACATAAGGTTGTTAAATTCATCTGGAGGACTGGTAGCTGGTTCATACAATGGAGGTTTTTCAGACGAAAATATTATCTATAATGTCCCTGCAACAGGTACATACTATCTTGAAATGTATGGATATATGGGTGCAAACAGCAGATTTTGCTATACGCTTACCAATGATGTGATCCTTTCATGTCAGAATGCTTATGAACCCAATAATCAGCCATCTCAGCCTCTCCCGGAGATCCCTCTGAACTCTACTATTACTGCAGATTTTAATCTACCAACGTATGATTACGACTATTACGTGGTAACTGTACCTGAAAAGGGAACACTTTCCTTTTCCCTTACCAACCCACCTGCTACAGGAATCTGGTTGCTGCTTTACAACTCAGCTAATACATTTTTAACGCAAAGCAATACTCTGGCATTGTCTTATACAGTAACCACTCCGGGAAAATATACCATCCTGGTATTCAACTCAGTAACTACTACAAATTTAAGTTGTTATAACTTAACCAATACATTTACGCCTGAATGTAATCCGTTTGAACCCAACAACACTGTAGCAACAGCTACTGCAACTTCACTGAACGGTAGTTTCAGAAGCACGTTCACTGCTGCTACTGACATCGATTATTTTAAAATAGCCGTGACTGAAAGAGGTCAATTGAAAATTTCCCTCGAAGATAGAGATCCAACTTCCATAATTATATATAATCCGGCTGGCCAGCAAATAACAGGTAATTCAAATACCGGATGGAACTGGCCAAGAAACTTTCTGGTAGATGCTCCTACTACAGGAAATTATATCATTGAGTTGAAACCAGTAACAAGTTATACTATTACTTATCCAACACAGTGCTATAAAATAGAGACGAGCTTTGTACCTATGCCTGTGACGCTTTCCACTAATGCTGTGAAGTTTAACGGAGATAACAAAGGTATTTCCGGAGATGAATCTGGTATTTATATTCCGGCAAGTAACAAGCATCACGTTGAGAATGCAAATGTAACGTTTTCAGTGGAAGCTATTGTAAAATCAGATCAGATACCTTATCCTGGAAACGTGATCAGCAGTGATTCACCTGATGAAGGAATTTTTGCCAGTCCGACAATCGGTACTCTTGAAATTGCGAGAAATGAATCAATGACCGGCAATGATCTGTTATACTTTAATTACTATGGTGGTTATGTAAGTTATGAGTATAACTTTAAAGATGGCAAATGCCACCATATAGCAGTGGTACATGATGGTAGCAAGTTAATTTTATACATAGATGGAACAAAGGTTGCAGAAGAAGCAAAACAATATCCGACAAATACACCATACGTAACTGGCGATACCCATCCAATAATTTTAGGCGCTTTTGACAATGGATCTGACTTTGGCTTTCAGAAAAGTTTCAGAGGAACTATAAAAGAAGTTCGTTTCTGGAAAGATGTTACAAGGACTCAGGCCACTATACAGGATCAGATGAATAAGGGACTGATAGGTACAGAAGCTGGTCTGAGAGGGTACTGGAAATTAAATGAAGGTGCTGGTCAATATGTATATGACCGGTCGATCACTGATTATGGTCTTATTTTCCCTACACCTGGATTTTTAGGATTGACGCCAGACAATAATTATTCTGACCCAGGTATTGTTACAAACTCATGTACTAGTATTGGTAGTCCACGCCTGGGAAGTGTTAATGAAGCAGATGTCATTAATTCATCGCAAAACATTGTTCAGGTATATCCCAATCCATTTAATGAGGAATTAAAGTTCACATTAAATGAAAATGTAACAGAACAACTATACAATGCTGAACTAAAAAACACATTAGGAATAACTGTTTTTGAGCAAAAAGAAGTTGTTCCTGGAGTGGAATATTCAATTAAGGAAAACATTGTTCCTGGAACCTATTTCCTGGAACTCCACAATGGAAATGAGAAGAGAGTAATTAAGGTAATTAAACTTTAATACCTTCACAAAAAGGCTGTCCTCATAAGGCAGCCTTTCTTTACAATATTTTTTACCTATCTCATCATTGTTGTGAACTTCTCTCTATCCGAAGTCTATTTGACTTCAGTCCTCAATGAGAGCAACTTTTAACATGCGGTTAAATGACAGATAACTATGCATTATCTAAACACTTACCCCCCGCCTAGTCTCCCTCTATGAATAATACCCGTTTAATGAACAACATATTTAGTAGAGACAGATATAAAATATGAACTCTAACATATATATTTATCTTAGTGAAAATTTAAAATATTGATATTATGAATGAAAAATGGTCTATTAATGAAATACAAGATGCCTGGCAATTGGCATCACAACTCCATGATGGACAGAAGTACGGAGGGGCCAATCAAGAAGAGCAAGTAGAATATATCAATCATATCGGAAGTGTAGTTTTTGAAATTATGACAGCCATTACTATTGAAGATGGGATGGATTCTAATCTCGCTATAAAATGCGCAGTCCTTCATGACACCATTGAAGACACGAGCTTATCCTATGATGACATTTTAACCAGGTTTGGAAGCCAGGTAGCAAATGGAGTTTTAGCATTGACTAAAAATGCAACCATAGAAGGAAAAAAAGAAAAGATGCTTGATAGCCTAAAGCGTATAAAAGAACAGCCAAAGGAAATCTGGGCCATCAAAATGGCTGACAGGATAGCTAATTTATATGCCCCTCCTTTTTATTGGACCAATGAGAAGAAAAAGGAATATATTGAAGAAGCATGTTTAATTCATGATGAATTGAAAGAAGGGAACAAATATCTGGCAACAAGACTAGCCAATAAAATTATAGAGTATCAAAAGTTTATTGATTAAACAAAAATATAATGTTGCATAAACCAACTGCAGGAAATAAACAGACTACTTAACAATTTAAAACAACAAGGCAAGCTATCAATATAAATTCGCTTACTACCTCTACCACTCAATAGTATTAATTTTTATATTCATATTTTTAAAAACCATTTTTTATGAAAAATTTATTTTGTACCCTAACACTTTTACTTGCCCTGGCAACAATATTCTCATCTTGCAAAAAAGACTACAGTCCGGACTGCGACCTTCCCACACCAAATCAAATAATTGTAACCCACAAGGCCAACGAAACTTATCAGTTTGACATGGGAAATTTTGGTGATGAAGAAGGGGCATCAATCTCCAAACAAGCAACCAATTTTTCTGTAAGTACATTGGAACGAGAAATCAATACTGGAAAAGTTATTTATAAATACACTCCTGCCATCAATTTTACAGGTACTGACGAAGTTCAAATTAAATCAGAAAGAGGTTCGGATGGAGCAAGTCCGAATAACTATATAATTTATATGACAATAAAATTCATAATCAAAAATTAGATTAGGAGACTCAGGCTGAAGCTATCATCAGCCTGAGAAGATTATTCATTTTATTTTTCCTCTCTCAATTGTCACACATATAAGTTTATATCCATTATCAGTCCTCAAAAAATCAAAGTGGTCTTGCAGATAGTCACCTTTCTTTTTATGTGTGATTACAATACTTTTCACAGGGTAAATCCATGACTTTGGTTCTCTGCAATTGTTATAGAAATTATCAAAGTCATTGGAGGTATACATATACGGATTAAGATCGCCAGTAAAAATATTATACTCCCCTTTGGAGGTATTAAAACCAAGCAACTTTGATTTAATCAGCTCATAATTTCTTTCAATAAAACTTTTCTTTCCCTCTTTTATCCAGCCTTTAGGTTCTTTCCAAAATATCACTTCATCATATGTTGCATTCAGCAAATTATCTTTAGTAAACTGTTCTATCAGATTAACTTTTAACAAATATTTAAATTCCTGATCGAAATCAATGAATGAGTAATACCTGCCATCTACAGCTCTGAAGCTTTGGAGCAATGTGTCTCTGCTTGGTTCATTGGAAATATTTAATGAGTAAAAATTTAAATTATCTACCCATTTAAAATTATCAATGAGAACATTGTTATTCGTATCAATAAGTACTTCTTTACCTCCTATCCAACTATAGTGCTCACCACCTTCCCAATATTTTTTCTCAGCACCTTTTAAAGCTATAATCATTCCATTAGTTACTCCGGTCATCTCATTGTATTCAGCAGGAATAATTACATCTCCCTTTCCATTAAACACTCCTACTTTGTCTGTTTTATGATCTCTGAAACGAATAAAGCCTTCACTTTCGCAGTCACAAACATTGTCGAACATATACAAGCTGTCTCTGCCGATAACTCTTCCGGACTTTGATAAGTAATAAGTTGTCCATTCTCCATTTACTTCTTCAGTGGCAGCAATAATATCGTCAAACTTATGAGCAGGAGTCATATTAAGAACGAACTTCGGCTCTATCTTTACGATTCCATTTTTGTCTTTAAAACCCACCAATGTTGTATCCTTATTCCAGAAAGCATTCCAGGGCTCGTTGCTTTGTGCGAATGAAATGCAGCAAAAAATTATCAATAAAAATGTGAGAATATTATATTTCATTCTATGCTAAATAAAGCTTTATTATAATACTTAATCTATTAATTCTTCAGTTCACCAAAAATGTTTATTATAAAAAAGTGAATGGAGAAAATATGAAATAAATTGTAAGAAAGCTTTCTTAAGATATTCAACTGACTCTTTTCATCCCAAATTTTGCTCTTTCACCCTCAAGATTCACTCCAAAAGAATCAATTTTCATATTAATAACCTCCATTTTCCCATGAAAAATTCAATTTTTCAATAAAAAAGACTCAACTTTCAATCTATAAGCCAAAATTTTCAGCAAATAAGTGCCAAAATTTGATTTAAAAGAGTCAATATTCGGGTAAAAAGAATCAATTTTTAACTCAAAAAACACAATTTTCAATCAAAAAGACTCGAATCACACTCTTTCAGAGTCAAATTTCAAAATATTCCTTCTTTCTCCTCACAATCTGATGATTACCCTCCAGCATAAAAGGCTGGCAGTTAAAAAATGTCCTTCACATTAAGTGATAAGGATTATATCCAGCCATTTTGAATTCTAATTTTGTTTAACTATTTTTAAAAAAAGTTAAACAAAATGTCGGTTTATTCAATTTCAGATCTTGAAAAGCTCAGTGGGATAAAAGCTCACACCATAAGGATATGGGAACAACGATATGAAATTCTTAAACCACTGCGCTCTGAGGGAAATGTAAGGTATTACGATGATGATCAGGTCAGGCAATTCATTCAGATAGCTCTATTGGTTCGCAACGGATATAAAATATCCAAAATTTGCAAACTGGATAATGCGGCCATTTACAAAATGGTTGAAGATTTAACGGATGAGTCAACCGACGATATCAAAACAAAATTACTGGTAGACAGGTTGATCTCAGTCGCGATTGACTTTGATGAACACTCTTTTCAAAGAATATTTCAGGAATCAATAAATCATTATGGAATGATTGCCACTTATGAAAAAGTGATTTATCCTATGTTGGTAAAAATAGGTTTACTCTGGGGCAAAACAGAACTGATTCCAGCACAGGAACACTTTATTTCAAATCTTGTCAAGCAAAAGTTATATCACTCCATTGATGCGTTACCTCCTGCTCCTCATGGATCTAAAACATGGCTATTGTTTCTTCCCGAAGAAGAAGACCATGAACTAGGACTTCTTTTATCCAGCTACATTCTCAGAGCTAATAATTATCGTGTTATTTACCTGGGACAACGGGTTCCTTACTACAATCTGAAAACTGTTATTGAAAAAATCAAACCTGACTACATGCAGTATTTCATAGTAAGGTATTATAGCTCGGAAACCGTTCAGGATCTGATATCTGGTATGAACCATGACTTTCCTGAGATAACAAAATGTGTTTCAATGTCTGAAACATTATTCCAATCCATTCAACTTCCAAAGGACCACAGATATATAAAAGACATAGACCATCTTCTTCAACTCATACAATCTGACAAACCATGAAAACCATAGCCATTATAGGATCAGGCATTAGTGGTCTGAGTGCCGCAGCATACCTGGCATCGAAAGGTCAGAATGTTTTGGTATTTGAAAAAAATAATGAGATCGGAGGCCGCATGCGTCAGCACAAAGCCGAGGGATTTACTTTTGATATGGGACCCAGCTGGTATTGGATGCCTGATGTGTTTGATACATTCTTTGAAAATCTTGGACATAAAACATCTGATTTTTACGAATTAAAAAAACTGGATCCTGGCTTTCAGATTATCACCAGTAATAATGAAATCATGAAAATTCCGGCTTGTTGGGATAACTTGCTTGAGATGATTGAAAATATTGAAGCAGGCGCCGCAGAAAGGTTAAAAGAGTTTATGAAGGAGGCTGCATACAAATATGAAGTCGGTATCAAAAAGCTGGTATATAAGCCAGGCCTGTCTGTCTGGGAGCTGCTGACAAAGGATACTATTAAAGGAGTATTTCGCCTGCAGTTATTTTCTTCATACAGTGCTCATGTGCGGAAATATTTTTCAAACAAAAAAATAATAGCATTAATGGAGTTCCCGGTATTGTTTCTCGGCGCAATGCCTAAAGATACTCCGGCGCTATACAGTTTGATGAATTATGCAGGATTGTATCAGGGCACATTTTATCCTATGGGTGGATTAAAAAAAGTGACGGATGCTATGCAGCAAGCGGGTGCACAGAGAGGTGTAAAATTTTATGTAAATGAAGCTGTTGAATCTGTAACCCAAGGTTTGGGATATGGCATTGATATTAAAACTTCAAAACGATTGCTGCAGGTTGATGGTATTATTGCCAGCGCCGACTATCATCATGTTGAACAAAAACTTCTGAATCAGGAAGACAGGAATTACGCTGAACAATACTGGCAAAAGAAAACCTTTGCTCCATCATCTCTGCTGTTTTATATAGGAGTTAACAGAAAACTTCCAAGGCTTGAGCATCATAACTTGTTCTTTGATGCAGACTTTGATGATCATGCCCGGGCTATTTATGAAAAACCAGAATGGCCTGATCAACCATTATTTTATGTTTGTTGCCCTTCGAAAACAGATCCTGATGTTGCACCTTCAGGAATGGAGAATCTTTTCATACTCATGCCGATAGCACCAGACATAGAAGATAGTGAAGAAAAGAGAGAATCTTACTTTGTAAAATTATTAACCCGACTTGAAAAATTTACCGGTGTGCCTGTCCGCGAACATATAGTTTATAAGAGAAGCTATTGTGTTGAGGATTTTAAATCTGACTATAACTCCTACAAAGGAAATGCCTATGGATTAGCCAATACATTAATGCAAACAGCTAATCTTAAACCAAAAATTAAAAACAAACACATACAAAACTTTTATTATACAGGTCAACTCACTGTTCCGGGCCCCGGAGTTCCACCTTCAATCATATCAGGTCAGGTTGCAGCAACAGAATTATTAAAATCATTACGGATAAATATATGAAACAGCTTTTCGATGATGTATCTGCCAAGTGCAGTAAATTGACAACACAGAGCTATAGTACAAGCTTCTCGTTAGGCATTCGTTTTTTAGGTAAAGATTTACATCGGCCCATTTATTCTTTATATGGCTTTGTTAGGTTTGCTGATGAAATTGTTGACTCCTTTCATGAGTATCCAAAGAAAGACTTAATGGAGTGTTTTCGCAAAGATACTGTCAAGGCCTTAGAGGACAGGATCAGTTTAAATCCCATATTAAACTCCTTTCAACAGGTAGTGCATGAATACAATATTGAATGGGAATTAATAGATACGTTCCTAAAAAGTATGGAAATGGATCTGGAACAAAGAGAATATACAGAGGACGCTTACAAGCAGTATATCTTGGGATCTGCAGAAGTTGTAGGATTGATGTGCCTGCGCGTTTTTGTACAAAATGACACAAGCCTTTATAACCAGTTAAAACCCTATGCTATGAGTCTTGGCTCTGCCTTCCAGAAAATTAATTTCCTCCGAGATATACACACCGATTATATACAACTCGGCCGTACGTACTTTCCTGATATTGATATGCAATCTTTTGACAAAACAATAAAGATGAATATCGAAAAGGATATTGAAAAAGACTTCAACCATGCATTGATAGGCATTAAACTATTACCTTCCTATTCTAAAACAGGGGTATATCTTGCCTTTATATACTACAAGGCTTTATTTAGAAAAATCAAATCTTTACCTGCGGAAACAATTTTACAGCAACGTATTCGCATTCCCAACATTAATAAGCTGGGGTTAATGTTTCAGTGTTACATAAGAAGTCAGTTCAATATTTTATAATCATGAATCAAATTATTCTGGTAAATAGTCATGATCAGGAAGTAGGACTGATGGACAAGCTCGAAGCTCATCAAAAAGGTTTGCTTCACAGGGCTGTATCTGTCTTCCTGTTCAATTCGGAAGGGAAACTGCTTTTACAACAAAGATCAAAAACCAAGTACCACTCCGGAGGATTATGGACCAACACAGCCTGCAGCCATCCTTATCCGGGAGAGACAACATTAAATGCTGCCATACGGAGGCTAAATGAAGAAATGGGTATAGAAGCAAATCTTCAGGAAGCATTTCACTTTACCTATCGGGCGGAATTTGAAAACGGACTTGTCGAACATGAATATGATCATGTATATGTGGGTAGTTCAGACCTCTCTCCCGATCCCGCCCCTGATGAGGTGATGGATTTCACATACCATTCGTTGGAAGAAATCGAAAACAAACTGATTACTACACCTGAGTTGTTCACGGAGTGGTTTAAACTTTGTTATAAATATGCCTTTCAATACTACAATCAAAAATAGAAAATCAAATCGCTGACAGGGAGTAGATATGCTTTCATCGACTTCGTTTATAATACTGTTATCTAAAGACTTTAATGTAACATCTACATATAAATTAGTTAAAAATGTATTTTAACATCCTTATTTTAATCATCTCTTTTGTATCTATGGAGGCCATAGCCTGGCTGGCCCATAAATACATTATGCATGGCTTTCTCTGGATATTTCATAAAGACCATCATCGTCCCGGAGGAAGCGCTATAGAGCACAATGATTTTTTCTTTTTGTTGTTCGCGACTCCGGCTATAATCTGCTTCCTGATAGGCTTTAAAGAACTATCAATATACTTCTGGATTGCATCAGGCATCACACTATATGGATTTACATACTTCATTATACATGACATATTTATCCATCAAAGAATAAAATGGTTAAAAAAGACAAACTTCGCATATCTGAAAGCCATACGTAAAGCGCACAAAGTGCACCACAAACACATGGCCAAAGAAGATGGAGAATGTTTTGGTATGCTTTGGGTACCAATAAAATATTTTAAAGAAGCAAAACAACATGCCAACTAAATATACTTATTTATTAATAAACCTGGGATCAGTGCTAATCCCCTTTCTTTTCAGTTTTCATCCCAGGCTTCAGTTCTACAAAAAGTGGCGTTATTTCTTGGGAGGCAATATGGTGGTAAGTAGCCTTTTCATTCTATGGGATATGTATTATACTCACCTCGGAGTATGGGGATTTAATCCAACTTACCTCACTGGATATTATGTAATGAATTTACCTATTGAGGAAATAATGTTTTTTATCTGTATCCCTTTTGCCAGTATATATAGTTATCATTGCTTCAGGATATTTTTTCCTTCACCTAACCTTCCGTATAGGCAGATCACAGGCATATTAATATGGATTTTAATAATCATAGGTGGTATACACTATGATAAACTTTATACAAGTGTATCATTTATTGGTCTGGCGTTTTTCCTGTTACTTGTTGTATTTATATACAAAGGAGACTGGATAGCTTCCTTTTATCTGGCTTTCGCATTTTTACTTATTCCGTTTTTTATAGTAAATGGTATACTCACTGGAACCGGCCTTGAGCATCCGATAGTATGGTATGACAACAATGAGAATTTAGGGATTCGTATGCTTACAATTCCTGTTGAAGATACTTTCTATGGTATGCTTTTACTGATGGGAAATGTTGCTATATATGAAAGATTGCAGATATCACGAAAAATTGAAGAAGTTACTCTCAATTAGTCTCAGGACGCTACAATTCAGGTATCTCATGCAATCACAATTTCACTGATCCAGAAAAAGATATTGAGAATCAAAAGGTGTATGAGTTTTACTGAATTCTTTCGGATCAGCACAAAAATATTTTTTATAATCATTGGAACCTGCTCCCCAGGTACTATCTATTAACCTCCATTTTCCATTGAGGAAAACAGCATTGTAAGCATGCCCTTCCCATTTATTATACTTTCCTCCCAAAGCCATTCCACTTATCATTACAGCCTTTAATCCAGAATAATTACAAAGTTCCAGAAAAAGATTGGCATATCCGGAACACATTGTTAATCGCTTATATATTGTGGTCAGAGCTGTTGGATCAATAGTCTGATTAACCTCATATGCCAGGTGATTATAATGTATATGCGTGCAGATCCACAAATAGATAACCCAGGCTTTCTCTTCATCGGTTGTTAAACCTTTTGTCAGATACTCAGCCAGTTCACGAACAGTGAGAATCTGAAAGGTAGGCTCCTGTCTTGCAAAGCTATCCAGTTCTGAAGCAGAAAACATTTTATGAACATCATACAAGGGTATATAAATCTTGCGATAAGCAGGAATGGTATCTTCAAAGGCCACTGCCAGAAAGTGGCTATATTGTTCTGCAATCATCAACTTATGTAATGTAAGAGCATGTTCAGCTTTTGAAGCAATCAAGTCATGTAATTCTCTGTACAAAGAACTATCTTTCTTCAATACATAATCTTTCGAAACTCTATGTGCATGTGCAAAGTCTTTCATTGCCTCCTTTAATGCAGCTTCGCTACTATCTCTTTTAAATATTTCAAACCGTGCTTTTAATCTATAATAATACAAATCAGGATTTGTCCTATAATACCCTCGCCTGTCATAAGTATATGGAGAATTCCCGTGCTTGTATTGAATCTTCGTTAAAAGCGTAAGTACCTTTTCGAATTCCTTCTTCTCTATTAGTTTGGACATCCTTTTTATATAAGGAAGGCGGGATTGACCGAATACGGCGAAAGAAAAAAGAACACAAAAAGTAAGCGAAAAAATTCGGATCATTTATGTCGTTTAAAAATTAAGATACCTGTTAGCAATGTCTGATTACATCATTTGCAAATTATTACTCCTCTTCCGATTTCTTTAACAATTCCTCCAATTGCTGCTTATTCTCAACTCGTTCTACTTTGTATTCATCTAAAAGCTTTGAATACATCAAAAAGGTTTTTGTATCTGTTATTTTACTTCTGAAGCCATGCGTCTTTGTATTTTTACTTTCTACTTTAACAGAAATACTGTCCGTAGGATTTTGATCCAGGTCAAAGTCCCATGATTTGCTAATGAACAATTGATCAGCAGGCACTTTGATTAAATCCCTGTTAAGAAAATCTTTAGCATTTTCATTCTGCAGTAATTGTATCAGTTCTGCCTGAGAGTTGGCCACATCTTTATTATACACTACTAATGAATCAGCCAGGAGTATGGGGTAATTTGCAGCGACAATTGCATGATTAACATCCTCACTTGTGGTGTTAGTATAGGTGATAGGAAAGATCACAAACTCCTGTCTACCTAAATTAAGGATACCGCCTTCCTCTGTTACCTCAAAATTTTTCTTTTCACCACCGTTAATGGTATAAGAATGCATGCCTACAGATAATAATATGGTGGAGTATTTTAGAGATTCGGGAAGAATTCTTAATAACAAGGTGTCATCAAGTACTACTTTGGAGCTGCCTATAATTTCGTTGCTTATGCTTACCTCAGCTGTCTTCGGCTTGCAGGAAGCTACTAGTGTTAATAGAAACAGGAAAGCTACTGCGTTGAGTATTATCGATACTGAAGAATCAGAGTAAATATTTTTTCGCATATGTTTTCATTATTGATTTTGAGAGAAGGTAAAAAGCTTTAGATTTTCACTATTTTCTGCTTAGTCAATATCTGTCCTTCTTCATTCATTAAGATCACTAAGTATTCTCCTGACTTTAATTCACTAATTGAAATAACTGTCTGATTAGTCTTTAATGATTTTACTATCCCACCATTCATGTCTGTCAAAACAATTGTTTTTGGCCCTTTAAACTGAAGCTGCAAAAGATCGCTTGTCGGGTTGGGGAATACCAATAGTTCATTTTTACTGTCTGTATTTAATAAACCTGTTGTTATGCTGCCAATTTTAACAAACTTTGCTCCAATCGACTTTGAGCCAATTTCTAATATAACTATATAAACACCTTCAATCAATGATTCTCCCAATATTACATTATCATATGAGCCACTTTGCAATACTTCAGATTCATAGATTGTCTTAACTTTAACTCCCAGCATGTTATAAACATTCAAAGAGATAGTATCTGTTTTATCAATATAGAAATGTATTGTTGCTTTTTCAGTAAAAGGGTTGGGAGCTATTGTTAAACTATCATCAGTTTGTTGCGAAAAAACCATTCCAATTTTAAAACTCAAAAAAATTAAAAAAAGTACCTTATTAAATTTGCTCATCTTGATTTTTTTATAATATTAAAAATATAGGTTGTTTATAAAAAGTTGATCATGTATCCTTACATAAACCTATAATATTATAGCATCCGCTTTACTCATTTCACTAACTATCTCCCATTACTAAAATAAGAAAGCGGATGCATGTGCCATTATCATTTTGACTAGAAAAGATTTGTAATAGCAAAATAGTCTATAATATTCCAGGTGCCTTTATACTTTCATACAGATTACCTCATATATTACAAGAAATATTAACAAGGCCCATATCCTTTTTTATCAAACTCAGGTTTACGTTTTTCAAGAAAGGCATTACGTCCTTCTTTAGCTTCATCTGTCATGTAGGCTAAACGAGTAGCTTCTCCAGCAAATATCTGCTGCCCTACCATACCGTCATCAGTCAGGTTCATGGCAAACTTTAGCATCTTGATAGAAGTCGGAGATTTTTCAAGAATCTCTTGTGCCCATTGATAAGCAGTGCTCTCCAATTCAGCATGAGGAATTACAGCATTGAC